>CALWGN010000021.1 GCA_944380055.1 uncultured Lachnospiraceae bacterium | reverse complement strand
TTACATATCCTTTTGGAGCTTCTTTTTCAATCTTATCTGCTAATACGTTTTCTTTAATTTCTTCTCCGTATGCATCAAAAATTTGTGTAATTTTTTCTGTTCCTTCATAGGTAACTATAATGTGGTCTGTGACTTCAAAATCAGCTTCTTTTCTCATTGTTTGTATCTTACTAATGATTTCTCTTACCAGACCTTCATCTAATAATTCAGGTGTTAGATTACAATCTAATACTACTGTAACATCACCATTATTTTCAGATACATATCCTTCCATTTGTGTCATATCAATTAATAAATCTTCTGTTGTTAATACAACATCTTCTCCATTAATATCTAAATGTAACTGTCCAGTTTCATTTAATCCATCCATTGCTTCATTTCCATTTAATGTAGATAACGCTTCACGGATTTGATTTAATAACTTACCATACTTTGGTCCTACTGTCTTTAATTGAGGCTTAAATGTGTAAGTAGTAAATAGACGAACATCATCTGTAAATGTTACTTTCTTTACATTTAATTCTTCTTCAATGATTTCATCAAAGAATTGTGTTAACTTAAATGGAGCTTTAATAAACATATTTGCAATTGGCTGTCTATTTTTAATGTTAGATGCATTTCTACAAGCTCTACCCATAACAACTACTTTTAATACACGTTCCATATTTTCTTCTAATTCTTTATCAATCCAAGCTAGATTTGCTACTGGATAGTCACATAAATGAATACTTTCTGGTGCAGTTTTATCTACGCTACATACTAGATTTCTATAAATATCCTCTGTCATAAATGGAATCATAGGAGCAGCTAACTTAGATACTGTTACAAGAGCAGTATACAATGTCATATACGCATTAATCTTATCCTGTTCCATTCCCTTTGCCCAGAAACGTTCTCTGCCACGTCTTACATACCAGTTACTTAACTCATCAACAAAGTCTTGTAATACACGAGATGTTTCTGTAATTTTGTAGTTTTCTAAGTTATCATCACAAGTTTGAATTAAAGAATTTAACTTAGATAATAACCACTTATCCATAACTGGTAGCTTATCATATTCTAATGTGTACTTTGTTGGATCAAAGTTATCAATATTTGCATATAGTACAAAGAATGCATATGTGTTCCATAATGTTCCCATAAACTTTCTTTGTCCTTCTACTACTGCTTTTCCGTGGAAACGATTTGGTAACCAAGGAGCACTATTAGAGTAGAAATACCAGCGAATCGCATCTGCTCCATATGTTTCTAATGCTTCAAATGGATCTACTGCATTTCCTTTTGATTTACTCATCTTTTGGCCATTTTCATCTTGCACATGACCTAAAACAATAACGTTTTTATATGGTGCTTCATTAAAAATTAGTGTTGAAATTGCAAGTAGAGAATAGAACCAACCTCTTGTTTGGTCTACTGCTTCACTAATAAAGTCTGCTGGGAAGTTCTTTTCAAATAATTCTTTATTTTCAAATGGATAATGATATTGTGCAAATGGCATAGAACCACTATCAAACCAACAGTCAATTACTTCTGGAACACGAGTCATGTCCTTGCCACACTTTTCACAAGTAATGTGTACATTATCAATAAATGGACGATGTAATTCCACATTTTCTGGACAATCCTTGCTCATTTGTCTTAATTCTTCTTTACTTCCAATCGCATGCATGTGACCACATTCACATTGCCATACATTTAGTGGAGTTCCCCAATAACGGTTACGGCTAATACCCCAGTCTTGTACGTTATTTAACCAGTCACCAAAACGTCCTTTTCCAATGCTTTCTGGAATCCAGTTAATTTTGTTGTTATTGCGAATTAGGTCTTCTTTTACTGCTGTCATTTTAATGAACCAAGATTCTCTTGCATAGTAAATAAGTGGAGTGTCACATCTCCAACAATGTGGATAGCTATGCTCATACTTAGGTGCTTCTAGTAACAGCCCTCTTTCTTTTAAGTTATCAATTACCAATGGATCTGCATCTTTACAAAATGTTCCAGCCCAAGGAGTTTCCTCTGTCATTTCCCCTTTTCCATCTACTAATTGTAAAAATGGTAAATCATAAGCTCTACCTACTTGATTGTCGTCTTCACCAAATGCAGGTGCAATATGAACAACTCCAGTACCATCACTAAGTGTTACATAATCTGCGCAAGTTACATAGTAAGCTTTTTTATCCAATTCCTTAAATGCAAATAAAGGCTCATACTCTTTGTATTCTAAGTCTTTACCAACATATTCTTCTAATACTGTATATTCTTGTTTTAATACTTGTTCTGCCAATGCTTCTGCTAAGTAATAAATTTCTCCGCTTTCAACTTTTACTTTTACATATTTAGACTCTGGATTTACACAAAGTGCAACGTTAGATGGTAATGTCCAAGGAGTTGTTGTCCATGCTAAAATAAATGTATTTTCTTCTCCTGCTACTTTAAACTTAGCAATCGCAGAGCGTTCCTTTACATCTTTATATCCTTGTGCTACTTCATGGCTAGAAAGAGGTGTTCCACATCTAGGACAGTAAGGAACAATTTTAAATCCTTTGTATAATAATCCTTTTTCCCAAATTTTCTTTAATGCCCACCATTCAGATTCGATAAAGTCATCGTGGTAAGTAACATATGGATCATCCATATCAGCCCAAAAACCAACTGTTTTTGAAAAATCTTCCCACATTCCTTTATATTTCCAAACACTTTTTTTACAATGCTCAATAAATGGCTCTAATCCATACTCTTCAATTTGTTCTTTGCCATCTAGACCTAATTGCTTTTCTACTTCAAGCTCTACTGGAAGACCATGTGTATCCCAACCAGCTTTTCTTGGCACTTGATACCCTTTCATTGTACGATATCTTGGAATCATATCTTTAATTGTTCTTGTTAATACATGACCAATATGTGGCTTTCCATTCGCTGTTGGTGGTCCATCATAAAACATATAATTAGGACCTTCTTTACGACTTTCAATACTTTTTTCAAAAATTTGATTGTCTTTCCAAAATTGTTCAATTTCTTTTTCTCTCTCAACAAAGTTAAGATTCGTTGAAACTTTTTGATACATCTTTTATTCCTCCATCGTCTATTATTTATTATTATTGACAAAGATTAGTTTCTTCAATCAAAAAAGCCCTTCGTCCGAATTGGACGAAGGGCAAAACCTCGCTATACCACCAATACTACATACTAACATATGAGTTCTTATTAACGGTAGAAAACCGGGAAAGCTTACTTTTTTCAGCCTCCGACTCCAGAGTGATGTTCAATAATCCTCTACTAACATCAGGCTTTCACCATCCCTGACTCGCTATTGCTTTCAAGAAAAATCTACTGTCTCTATCTTTGTCTGTCTCACATACATGAAATTATTTAAATTATAAATTGGTTTTATCGGTTTGTCAATATTAGTTTTCTGATTATTGTATTTGTCTAGAAAAGTTCTTTTAAACTTTCAATATCTTCCTTTGTAAGCTTTCCATCTTTACAAAGAGTAGCTACTAAATTAACTGGTGATCCATCATACCAAAAATCAATAAATTGTTGGCTTTGTATCTTTTTGTAGTATTCTTTTTCCACTAGTGGATGATAATAAAATACTTTTCCACTACGATATAATGATAAGTACTCTTTATCCACTAAATGAAGTAAAAATGTAGATACAGTTTGTCTTTTCCAGTCTTTTTGAAACTTTGTGCGAGTTGCATCAATTACCTCTAATAATGTAACGTCTTCGCCAATGTCCCATACACAACTCATTACTAATTCTTCACAGTCTGTTAATTTAATAAGTTCTTTGTTTTCCATGTTTCTCCACCTCAATTAAATATTCACCACAAATTATATGCGTCGTTACAATATTCCATCGAAAAGAAATGAAATACGTATTCATTTTCTTACATTTCCCTCAAGATTTGCTTATGCTTTCGATTATTCTCTCTATAACTAAATATATCATCGTGGTATCTTAATTATATAACATATTAGCCATATTTTCAAGCAATATTTTATATAATTTGCAATAAATTAATTATTTTTTTCTTATTGTTGATTGTCAATTTATTAAATTTTGACATTTTTATATTTTTAAATGTAATTGATTTTGCAAGTAGTAATCCATCACCTTTTTATTATAGTATTTTTCTCTAATCTATTAGACATTAATGGATAGAATTTACGGATTATCGTTGCAGTTTCTTTCTTTCTAGGTTAAAATGTAAAAATATAATATATAACTTTATTAAAGTAACAAAGCTATTATTAGCAGAATGTGAGGTAATTTATGATTCGTTTTTTATTAGTTGCAACATTCGTTGTACTATTTCTAATTGTCACTATTGTTGTACAATTAGCTGAATTTATTATTGGAAAATTTAACCCAAAACTACGTGATAAAAGCTCTTTAGCAATTATTCAATGGGCTTTTCGTGTTGTTTTATTTCTGTCTGGTACAAAATTAACTGTCATTGGACGTGAAAATATTCCTAATGAGCCAGTTCTTTATGTGGGAAATCATAGAAGCTTTTTTGATATTGTTATTGGCTATACATTAGTTCCTAATTTAACAGGATTTGTAGCAAAGAAAGAAATGGAAAAAATTCCTCTTTTATCTAACTGGATGAGACTTGTCCACTGCTTATTTTTAGATAGAAAAAATATAAAAGAGGGTTTAAAAACAATATTAGAGGGAATTGAAAAAGTAAAAAATGGTATTTCTATTTGGATTTTCCCTGAAGGTACTAGAAATAAAGACTCTGAACTTAAGCTAATGCCTTTTAAAGAAGGCAGTCTTAAAATTGCTGAAAAGTCTAATTGTCCTATTATTCCAGTTGCAATGAAAGGGACTGCTGACATTTTTGAAAATCAGTTTCCAAAAATTCGCAAGCGCCACATTACAGTTACCTTTGGTCGCCCAATTAGAATCAAGGAACTAGACAAAGAGCAGAAAAAGTTTTTAGGCGCATATACTCAAAATATAATTGAAGAAATGTTGCAAAACTCCTTATAATCACTTGACTTTGCCTCACCATTTGGTTGAGTTTCATTCACTATTTAGTTGATTGTAATTTTGTCATAATACTATTATAATAATGCCCATCTTAAAAGATAATTTTAATTTATTCAAACAATTAATTCAAGGAGGTTGAGCATGACTAATTTTAAATTTTCTTCCCTTACATATGTAAGGCCAGACTTTGAAAAAGCTAGTACATTTTTTGATTATATTTTAGAATCTATTACAAAAGCTACTACCTTTGAAGAAACAAAGAAATATATTTATGAATTTGATGAGTTTTCTAAAGAGCTAGTAACAATGTGTACTATTTCATTTATTCGCCATACACTAGATACTACTGATAAGTTTTATGAAGCTGAGGATGAATATATTAATAATGTAATACCTACTTTAAGCCCAAAATCAGTGGCTATCTCAGAAGCAATTATGAATAGTCCTTTTCGCAATGATATAGAAAAAGAATTTGGAAAACAATTTTTTGTATCTATGGAATTACAAAAAAAATCATTTTGTGAAGCAAATATTCCATTGATACAACAAGAAGCAAAATTAACAAATGAATATCAAAAAATTATGGCAACTGCTTCCATTGATTTTGATGGCCAAACATTAAATCTTTATGGTCTTAAGAAATATTTTGAACATGAAAATCGTGATATAAGAGCTTTAGCTGTAAAAGCCTATTCTGATTTTTACCATAAGCATGAAACACGTCTAGAAGAAATTTGGGATGAGTTAATTACCATTAGAAATCAGATGGGTAAAAATCTAGGATTTGACAACTATATTCCTCTTGGGTATATGAAACAAGGTCGTACTGATTACGGTGTGAAAGAAGTAACTTCTTTCCGTAAACAAGTGCAACAAGTAATTGTTCCTCTTTGCCAAAAGCTTTATAATGCTCAGACAAAGCGACTAGGAATCGATGAATTAAAGTTTTATGATGAATCTTGTATTTTTCCTGATGGGAATGCTACTCCAGCAGGTGACGATACATTTATGATTCATGAGGCTCAAAAAATGTATCATAGCATTAGTCCTGAAACAGGGGAATTTATTGATTTCATGATTGACCATGATTTAATGGATTTAAAAAATAAATCAGGAAAAGCATCTACTGGATATATGACAAGTTTACCAATATATAAAGCGCCTTTTGTTTTTTCTTGCTTTAACCAAACAATTTATGATATGCAAGTATTAACTCATGAACTTGGTCATGCATTTGCAGGATATATGGCAATGCGTCATCAACCAATTTCTAATTACTATCATGTATCCACAGACATTGCTGAAATTCATTCTATGACGATGGAGCAGTTTTCTTATCCATATGCAGAAATGTTCTTTGGTAATCAGGCTGATAAATTCCGTTTTGCACACTTGCAAGAAGCAATCACTTTTGTCCCATTTGGTGTAGCAGTTGATGAATTCCAACATATTTGTTATGAAAATCCATCACTAACTCCAAAGGAACGTACATTAGAGTGGAAGAAACTAGAGGAAAAATATATGCCTTGGCGTAAATATGATAAGGATGATTTCTTTGACAGAGGTGGTTACTGGTATCATAAACTTCATATTTATTTATATCCATTCTATTATATTAATTATACCCTTACAACCATGGGAGCTATGGAATTTAAAATGAAGGATGCCAAAGATCATACATCTGCATGGAAAGATTATTTAAATCTTTGTAAATGCGGAGGTAGTATGAGCTACCTAGAAACACTAAAATCCGCTAACCTTTGTATTCCATTTGAAGAAGGTAGTGTAGAAAAAGCGATTTCTTTTGCTAAGGATGTGCTATTAAATAGTGAATTTGTAAAATTTTAAATCTTATTTAAAAATAAAGTACAAAATAGTTATAGAGACTAATCTATCCTTTGCTAAATAAATAAGTACATATTCAGATTTTATTGTATCATCAGATATCTAATACAAAGAAAAAGCTCATTTTTCTATCTTTTTACACAACTATAACCATATTCAAAAAAGATATCTCTATGAATAATATTCGATTCATAGAGATATCTTTTTTAGCATAGTCGTACTAAACTTTAAATGATAGCATTAAATTATAAAGTATTCTTTCTTTCCCTATTAATACAAATCAAACAACGCCTAAATTCAAACTCTTGTCTATTTTTTGTACATAGTGTACTAAGTATTAAACCAGAAAAAAAAGATTGAATTGCAGCTATAGCAATAAATCCACTCACAATTAATGTTGGTAGCTTTGGAACTAATCCAGTTTCTACATAAGTGAATAATACAGGAATAAAAAGTATAGCTGAAATTACTAATAAAAGACAAGATAATATTCCAAAGAATCCCATTGGCTTATAATTTTTATACAATCTTATGATTGTTAATAATACCTTCATTCCATCACTATATGTATTTAGCTTAGATTCGCTTCCTTCTGGTCTATCCCTATAATCAATGATAATATTTTCCACTAATAAATTTTTATCTACTGCATGAATACTCATTTCTGTTTCTATTTCAAAGCCCTTTGATAATACTGGAAATGTTTTTACAAATTCATAACTAAAGCCTCGATATCCAGTCATAATATCCCGAATATTACTTTTAAATAATCGATTAATAGTACCTCTTACTAAGCTATTTCCAAAATTATGAAATGGTCTTTTATTTTCTTCAAAATAAGTAGAGGATAAACGGTCACCGACTACCATATCTGCCCCTTTTTCCACTGCATTTACTATTTGCCTTCCATATTCTGCTGGATAAGTATCATCACCATCAATCATAATATAGCACTCTGCATCAATTTCGCGAAACATTCTACGAATAACATTTCCTTTACCTTGTTGATACTCATGTCGAACGATTGCTCCCGCTTCCTTTGCAATTCTTGCTGTATCGTCTTTTGAATTGTTATCGTATACATAAATAACTGCTTTTGGAAGTTGCTTTTTCCAATCTTCCACCACCTTTTTAATTGTATAACTTTCATTATAACATGGTATAAGTACAGCTACCTTATCCATTAAGTTCCCCCTCCCTATCTTTTGTTGATTTTATGACTTCTGATACAATGTATCGTGGCCTTGCCTTAATTTCTTCATACATTTTAGCAATATAATAACCGATAATGCCTAGGCTAATCATAATTACACTACCAATAAATAAGAGTAATAGTATAACTGTTGTAAATCCTTCTACCGCTCCACTACAAAAATATTTCATTAATGTTTGTACTCCAAGTATAATTGCAATTATAAGAAATACTACACCACTAAGAGTTACAAACTGTAATGGAATGGTAGTAAAGGATACAATATTTGTTAATGCATATCGAAATAATGCTGTGACAGACCATTTTGTTTCCCCTGCTTCTCTTTCTTGAACTTCAAACTCAACAGTTCTTACTTTATATCCACACCATGAGGACAATGCTCGGAAAAATGTATTTCGCTCTGGCAATTGTAATAATGCATCTACTACCTTTCGATCCATCATTTTAAAGTCAGATGCATTTTGCATATCAATTCCTGTTGCTTTAGACATAATTTTATAAAATGTTTTAGCACTAACTGTATGAATAATACCTTCTTTTCCTCTGCTTTTTTTAATCCCTTCAATTAACTCAAAACCATTTTCCCATTCTCTATACATTTGTATTAGAGTTTCAGGAGGATGCTGTAAATCACAATCCATAACTGCAACGACATCTCCTATCGCAGCTTCTAGACCAGCAAAAATGGCAGATTCTTTCCCAAAGTTTCTTGAAAAATGAACTCCTACTACATGCTTGTACTTTTTTGTAGCTGATTGTATCTTATTCCATGTATTGTCTCTTGAACCATCATCTATAAAAATTAGTTCATATGGTATACTATTCGCCGTTAATAGCTGTTGCAATGTAATTACAACTTTTTCTATCATTTGTTGTTCATTGTATGCTGGTAGCACGATGGATAGCAAAATACGAGCCCCCTTTATATTTTTATTTATTTTCTAATTGTTTCCACATATTCATAGCAGATTCAATTACTTTATCCATATCATAATACTTGTATTCTCCAAGTCTTCCACCAAAAATAATATTTTCTTCTTTTGCTTTGTTTGCATATTGTTCATATAATTTTTGATTCTTTTCATCATTTACTGGATAATATGGTTCCATTCCTTCTTCCCAATCTGTAGAATATTCTTTAGAGATAACTGTCTTTTCTTGTGTACCATATTCAAAATGCTTATGCTCAATAATACGAGTATATGGAGTTTCTCTATCTGTATAATTTACTACTGCTACTCCTTGATGATTTTCTTCATCTAACACTTCTGTTTCAAAACGTACGGTACGATATTCTAACTTTCCATAGCAATAATCATAATAAGCATCAATAGCTCCTGTATAAATTACTTGGTTTCCTAAAGACATCCAATGTTCTTTATCCTCTAAAAAGTCTACATTTGTTTTGATTTCAACACCTTCAAATAATTTATCAATTAATACGTTATACCCACCAATTGGAATTCCTTGATATAAATCATTAAAGTAATTGTTATCGTATGTATAACGAACTGGAAGTCTCTTTATAATAAAACTTGGTAACTCTTTACAATCTCTTCCCCATTGCTTTTCTGTATATCCCTTAATTAGCTTTTCATAAATATCTTGTCCTACTAAGCTAATTGCTTGTTCTTCTAAATTTTTAGGTTCACCAACAATACTTGCCTTTTGTCTATCAATAATTTCTTTTGCCTCTGCTGGTGTAGAAATTCCCCACATTTTACTAAATGTATTCATATTAAATGGTAAGTTATACATTTCTCCTTTATAATTTGCTACTGGGCTATTTGTATAACGATTAAATTCTACCAATGAATTTACAAAATTCCATACTTCTTTATTGCTTGTATGAAATATATGAGCTCCATATTTATGAACATTAATTCCTTCTATATTTTCACAATATACATTTCCACCAATGTGCTCTCTCTTTTCTAATACAAGACAAGTTTTTCCTATCTTTGTTGCCATATAAGCAATTACTCCTGAATATAATCCACTTCCAACTAGTATATAGTCATATTTTTTCATGTTATCCTCATTTCTACATCTATATCATGTAATTAATATTTTTTCCTAATTATTTGTATTATCATTTGTTTTAGCTGTTTTCCTATAAAAATTATTATAGCACAAGTTATATAAGTTACAAAAGGCATTATTAGTCTCCATTTTAAACTATATTTATCAAAATGCAAATATGTTTCATAATAATACATAACAATTTTATGTATTAAATAAATGCCAAAGCTATAACTAGAAAGTATCTTTAATTTATGTTGCCACTTCTCACTTTCTATATAACGCTCCCAAGTATGATATTTAGCAAATACAAATACTGCCGCTGCCAACATAACAGAAGGAAAGGCAACATATTCAAATAGTATTTTGTCTACTTCTCCCTTATTATAAGAGCTTATAAATGTATAGCTATAACGAATGATTGCTCCTATTATACCACTAATATAGATAAAATACCTCTTCTTTTTGCTTAAATTTTCATATTCTAATAAATAACCTAATATAGTAAATATTAAATAACCTCCCCCACCTAATAGTGGGAACTGTAGTGCAGAAGAGTATGGTATCTGAAACCATTTTCCCAATATTGGAAATAAAGATATTGTACAAAACCCTATTAAAAACATATACCACATAACGTTTTTATTATACGCTACTACAGATAACGCTGGGATGCATAAATATATCATTAGCATTGGTATAAAAAACCAATAAGTACTTTCTTGCTTATTAAACAATAATATTTCTAAAAACCTCTTTATTGTCAACGGACCAAGCCAATATTCTTGCTCCCATACTCTCCAATAAATTATAAAAATACTTGCTACTATCCATGGAATTCCTACCCTACAAAATCTCTTTATTAAAAATTCTTTTGTAGACATTCTTTCTCTATAATTCATTAGTGTGGCTCCACTAATCATAAAAAAAATCGGTACGGCCCAATATGCTATAACTTCTACAACTAATGCTTGGCTCCAAGCTAAGCTTTTTGTAAATGTATGTACGATTCCATTGTGGTGTAGTAAAATAACACAAAAGCATGCTAATACATTTAATACATCAAAATACAAAATTCTTTTTTTTCCCATCTTTTACCCCAAACTATTTTTAATTTTTAGTATGAAATATAAGCATAAATACCATTTTCTTTTTAGTAATTTTATTTTTAACTTTTCTGATTTTGGTAGCTGTTTTACATATTGATTTTCTTCAAAATTAGGGTAGTATTTTTCTGTATATTCATAAAAGTCATTTAAATATTTGCTTTTTCTATCTATTTTAACAACTCTTACTGGCATACCGATAAACACATGAAATACTGTTAAAAACTCAATTTCTTCTTTGTAACATTCAAACTGTCTAATAGACTTATAATAATTTCTAACAACCTCAATTGCATTTATTACTTCAACAGTTCTATCTACCCTTTTTGTATTCATAATAGAGCCTGGACGTTGCAAATAAATATATAGTGGTTCATCTAAATAGGAAATTTTCTTTGCCCATGGATATAGCTTTGTAATTGTTTGCAAATCTTCATACCAAACTTTCCCTGGAAATTTTATATCATTCTCTATAAATAAAGATTTACGAATTACTTTATTACACGCAGATGGATTACAAAGCAATAAACTTTTATGAGATTGTAATGTTATATTACTATCTAAATCCCATACCTTTTCTATTTCTATTGTATTTCCTTCCATATCTACCAATCGATTGTTAAACATAACAATATCTGAGTTTTCTCTCTCAATTACTGTATTAATTTTTTCTAGCGCATCTTTTTCTATTGTATCATCACTATCTATAAAAAATAAAAACTCTCCTTTAGAAGCTAACATACCTGTATTTCTAGCTGCTCCCAATCCTCCATTTTCCTGTGTAATAATATTAATTTCTCTACTATATTGTTCTTTGTACTTCTCTACTATCATCAGGGTATTATCAGTAGAACCATCATTAACGACAATCACTTCATAATCTTTATACGTTTGTCCAAAAATAGAATCTAATGTATTTGCAATAAAATTTTCTACATTATAAGCTGGAACAATTAAACTATACTTCATTTTCTATTTCTCCCTCTCCAATTAATGATAGTAATTGTGCTTTTTGTTTTTCTAAATCAAAACAATAGCTACTATTAACAATAGAAAATTTTTCTCTCTGAAAATTTTTATATTGTAATATTTTATCTGCCCATATACTTGGGGCATCCTTTAAACTACAAAAGTGACTATTCTCACTAATTTTCACTTCTTCTGAAATGGTATCGCTAAAAATACATGGTAATCCAGATATAGTAGCTTCTATTCCTACAATGGGCAACCCTTCAAATCTTGATGGCAACACAAATATGTCCATTGCTTGCATTACTTTATTAACATCATTTCTAAGACCTAAAAATGAAACATTTACATCCAATCCCAATTCATTTACCTTTTCTTTTATTTCTTGTTCATCTGGTCCAATTCCGACCAAAAGTAAATGAGCATTTTTTTCTTTTTTTATAACATCTGCAAAAATGTCAATAAGAAAATGCTGATTTTTCTGGTAACAGAAGTTTCCTACATGTCCAATTACGAATTTATTTTCTATTTGTAATTCTTCTCTCATATACGTTCTTGTTTTTTGGCAATATTCAAATTTATCTACTTGTATTGCATTATTAATGACTTGAAAATTGTTTGACTCTACTATTTTCTTTGGAAATAACCATTCTCCTGCTTTTTTAGAACATGCTACATAAGATGTTCCAAAACGATATAGAAAACACTTTCCTATTTGGTGCAAACAATATCTTATATTTCTTTTAATGGGATTTTCTACACTTTGTCCACCAATTCCAGCATTATGGCTATGAATAATAATATTTTTAATCCCTGATAAGTAAGCTCCTATAATACCTGTAATATTAATACATTCTGAAATATTAAAATATGCAATATCATAGCTATTATTATTTGCTAACTGTTTTATTTTTTTTATTTGTTGCAATGGATGTTTTAATGTCGGAATTTCATACAACTTTGCACCAAATAATTGTAACTGGTTTTCTAAATCCTTGTCTATTTCATTGGTCAAAAAATCTATTTGTACATTTTTTTCACTGGTTACTTTTAAAAAATTTAATAAATATTTATCTATACCACTATGCTTTCCATCAATTAAATATCCAACTAATATTTTTTTCATACTGTTTTTATGCTATTTTCGCATATTCTCCTTTAATATTTTCTTAAACTTTGACATTTTATAATTGTGCCTTCTATAAGGAATAAAGCCACTTACCTGTTTTGCTTTAATCTTATAAAGATATAGTGATAATTATCTTTTATAAAATAGATTAATCTCCCTAAAACTAATAATCGATTAATTTTTTTTCTTTGAATACTAGATATAATAGCCTTCAATATTATATTATCTGATTTTGCATATGGAACAATAGCTTGAAATATCTCTGTATTATACTGTTCTTTTATCCACCTTTTTCTATCTTTATGTGTAAAATTTGCTCTTTTATCACAGTTTCTTTGTAAAGCTGATAGAAAATAACGACAATAACGTCTACCTAATCTTCCTTTTACTTCCTCATTACAAATTCCCCACTCTTTTTGCTGGTTTAATAAAAGTTCAATTCGTTTTTTATGCAATGGAAAATAGTCTTTTAAAAATTTTCCAGTTAAACTTCCATTATTTCTATTACAATAATGATAAGATGGAGTATCTAAAATAACTAATGAGTTAATATTTTGAAAAAAGTTAATATTAAAAACAATATCTTCTATCATAGTAATTGTTTCATATTTAAATTCATGTTTCATCAAATACTCTACTTCATAACATTTATTCCATGCATAACCGTATAATGTTTTTTCTTCTAAATCTAAAATGCATTTCCTTACTTCATCTTTTGTTGTTGCACTTATCTTTTTATAAGTAATTTCTTTTTTGTAATCTAAACTTCCATCTTTTTTATAATATTCTTCTGTAAGCCCCCACAATACTACTTTAGCTGGATTTATTATAAGCTCATCATATACCTTTTGAAAAAGATCTAAGTCAATATAATCATCAGAGTCCATAAATAGTACATATTGCCCTTTGATTCTTTCTATACCTGTATTTCTTGCCTCACTTAGACCTTCATTTTTTTCCTTATGAATAACTTCTACTCTATCATCAATGTTTTTGTATTTATCGCATATATTTCCACTATTATCTGTTGAACAATCATTAACAAGAATTAATTGAATATCCTTAAAACTTTGATTTAAAACAGATAATATAGCACTCTCCATATGTTTTTCAACATTATACACTGGCATTACTACTGTAAAATAAGGATTACTTCTCATTTTTATTTTCTCCCTTTTTTATTTCTTAACAAGCATTATATTTACAACTCTAAAAAAGAGGTAGCCACTAATGTAACTTCCCCTCTTTTTTTAATAATATTGGCGTAAAAATTTACTTTTTAGGAATTTTTTTCCTTTTTTTAACCAATTTACTTTTTCTATATGAAGTACTGGTATTTCCTTATATTGTATTTCATTTTTAAATAACCATACATCTAAAAGTAATTCACTAATACGCCCGTATACTCTCGCTTGAAAGGGATTATAAGAACTAATATCTATGCTGCTTTCTAACTGTAATAAAATATCAAACAACCACTTACAGTATTGGTCTGATATATCTTTTTTCATAATATACATGTTAAACATATGCGCACTTTTTCGTTTCATTACCTTGTCAAAAGCTTCTACATATTCTGGATATTTCTTTTCTATAATCTTTCTCGTTTCTTCTAACGGTTCTGGATAATGAGTATGCATATAATGAGTATATACATTTTCAATGAAATAATTTCTCTTTTTTGGGACTATTACATCCACCTTATCTAATAAATGATTTAATTCCTTCTCAGTTAATACATATTTCTTTTTATCTCTAAAAATACTTTTATACCATGGCACTATAGAAAAATGTCTTCTATAATGAGCTAGCCCTATATAGTCTACGTTTAAATTTTTCCATCCCCAATACAACCCTGTTAATTCACAATAATATGGATTCTTTGCAGAAATATTTTCTCCTGTATCGTCCCCTAAAAATCCTATATCTTCTTTTCCTTCTTTACCAACATGTATTGGTATATAGCAACTATCTTGTGGCATCCAATATCTTTTGTGGGTAGCAACAATAACACTCACACTTCTTTTCAATTTTATGCTCCCTTTCTTTTTGTGTAACTCTAAAATTTATATATTAACTAGTTTTCTTTGCCTCAATATATTGAACAATATATCCTAAAAACAGCCAAAATAAAAACGAACTTGGAGTGATAGCATAAATAACATCTGTAACAAACATCATACTACACACTGCTGTTCCAATACAAGTAAGCAGTACAATAATCCAAATATAATCCGTACTGTCTACTACTTTTAAATTTTTAAATATAAATAATGCATACGCCAATGCTATAGCTATAAAAATTACGATACCAACAACTCCTTGTGCTGGAATAATATTAAATATAACATTGTGCATATTGTCAAACTTCCCATGATCATTTGTAATTAAGTAAGAACTTGGTATTTCCTTTTCTACATAGCTAAGAATATTTTTAAATGACACGCCAAATATAGGTTTTGTCTTAAAAATTTCTACTCCACTTTTCCATAGGTCGAATCTTCGATTGCTAATATCTCCTTCAATATCTTGTTCTCGACCAATTTCTTGAGATTGATTTTTATCCTCTTCATCTTCTGGGACTTCCACATCTTCATCCACTGGATCTTTTTCTTCTTGTTGCGCCTCTTTGGCAGCTATATATACGTTATAGCCTGATTTTATTCCTACTGGTATCAATGTTAATAATACTACTACAATACCTGTTGTTATAATACCTACTATATATTTTTTGCTACTATTAAATTTCTTTTTAAAATAAAAAATAGCCAGCATATATGTCATAAATCCAAAAGATACACAAAGTGATAATTTACCTGTTCTAGAATCTGAAAAAGTAATATATCCTAATTGTAATACAATATTTAATCCATATAGCAAATATGTCCACCATTTTTTCCATCGAATACAATAATATATTGACAAAACACAAGATATAACAGCAAATACAGCTGCATAATTTGGATCTAGATAAGCACCAAACAATCTACCCCATGAAAATCCATATCGCATTAAGTATCCTGTTTCTAAAAATGTAAAGTAAGATTTTTTATTTCCAAATATATACTGGAAACTAATAAATGACAATATAAAAACACTTATTATAAATATGTGACTAATAAAGTGAAACTCTCGTACCATATCTTCTTTTGTACGAGTTTTATCATATGCATATAAAATTCCAAATTGAAATGCCATCCATATAAGCAATTTAAAATTTTCATAATATCCATAGGAAATATTTAATAAGCTAGAAATCATATGGCTAATAGCAAATATAATAAGTAACCATAAATATTTTGATTTTATGAATTCCTTAATTAAAAGCAATCTCCATAGTATTACTATTCCACCTACAAAAATACTACTCCACATAAATAATGATAGTATTGGTTTTGCAAATGTAATATTAGAGAAAAACATAAAGCCAGTGATAAGAAATAATAGTTTAAATATAACCTCTAATCCTTTTCTTATATGTTGACCTCTCTCTAGCATATTATTGTTATGTTCTAACATTTTATTACCTCTCTTAATTAATTTCCATATATCATACTATGTAATTTTTCTTTTGTAGCTTCCCAATCTGGACATAGAACGCTTTGTCCGTCAATGACTAATGATTGATACAGTCCATCATAAGGGATACGCTCAGATATTACATCGTATTGCATAATATTTATTGCTTCTAGAATAAATGCAAAAATATCTGTTTCTGGTACGTTATGAGTAATTTTTGACAATAAAAATGACACAAAAGAATTAATTTCAAGTAAATTCATTGTTTTTACTTTTTCAATAACTTTCATTAGCACTTTCCTTTGTCTTTCTGTTCTTTCATAATCCCAATTCCCTACATACCGAATTCTAGAATACCCTAGTGCTTGTTTTCCTGTTAAATGAATTTCCCCTGCTTGTTCTGTAATAATTCCATCATCTAAATCAATTCCTGCATCATAATTCATATCTCGAACATATTTATTAGCTACTGGAATCTCTTCTTCCCTTACCTCTAATGTAATACCTCCAATTTGGTCTATTACTTCAATAAAATCAGCAAAATTTATAGTAGCATAATAGTCAATCTCAATACTAAAATTCTCCTCTACTGCTTGCACAAGTAATGGCGCCCCTGCCAGTGCATGAGCAAGATTAATTTTTCCATTTCCATATTGAGGAATCATGGCATAAGTATCTCTCATAATAGAAGTCATAATAATTTGCTCTGTCTTTCGATTAATTGATACTAGTATCATGGCATCTGAATTGCCTGCCCATCCTTCTTCTCTCCTATCGGTTCCTATTAATAGAAAATTGGTGACTTCTTCATCGCTTACTTTAGAGCCTTTGGCATTTTTTATTAAGTCTTCCTCTACTTGACGAATCAGATCTTGGTCAGAATCCTTCCCCTCTGCGTCACGCTCAATAGTAATATCAGAATTTAACTCTAAACTTAATGGATCGGCAATGTAATTGGACTTTTCATAATATCCTCTAATAACGAAAAATCCTCCTGTGATAATAAATACAATTAAACTAAACATAATAGATGCCGCAATGATTATAATATGTGCTGCACTTCTTTTTTTCTTTTTCTTAGTATTCCCCATATTATCCCTCTTTTATACGATTTAATTTTTAAATATCATAAACAGAATCTATCGCTTTTAGTTCATTAAATGTATCTATTTCTACAATATCACCATCTGAGCATATTCTTACTGCTATATCATAATTTTTCTTGAATACTCTCATAGACACTTCATCCCAATATTTTTCTTTTCCACCTGGCATATGAAATGTATCTGCAATATCCTTACTCATTTTCTTACCGTCTTCTTCGTTCCAATAGGAAATCCCATACATATGATAGCAATCCGTTCCTCCTACCAGCAACTCTTTAATAATTCCTCCACGAACTTTAAAACACCAGTCATCTGTATATTCCTTATATACACCTAAATAATTAGTATTATACTCGTATTTTCTAATTAAATGAGGATTTTTTACATATAAATCTGCTTCACATACATATGCATTGCATAACAAATCTCTGGCCACATATGCAGAAGAAATATTATTTGCTTCATTAAATAGTGGATTTTCTATAAATCGAATCATAGGATATTTGTGTAATAAAGAATCAAATTGTTCCCATAAATATCCTCTAACAATAACTACCTCTTCGATTCCTGCTAATACAATGGCATCTAACAAGGTTTCGATTAACATTTTTCCATGTACCCTAATTAAAGGCTTTGGTGTATTAAATGTCAATGGTACTAATCTACTGCCAAATCCTGCTGCCAGAATAACTGCTCTTTTTACTCGATAAGGTTCTAATACATTTCTTCCCTTTTCTGTAATAGAAGTTCCATCTTCTGTTGTTTGATTTATTAATTCCATTTCTGTTAATTCTGTTACTAATTTATTAATCAAACCAAGGGAAAACTTTAGTTCATCTGCCAGTTCTCTCTGAGTAATCTTTTTTCCTCCTTCACGTTCAATATAGCAAAGAACTTCAAACTGATTTTTATTTATATCCATATTTCCTCCATTCGAGTCTCTTCTTTTTATCAACAAATTTTAGTATTTCATCAAAAATAATGTTTCGTGTATTATATCATTCCTCATTGTATAAATCAACTATTTCGCTTTATAAAACCTAGTGGCAATAGCCTCTAGCTTTCTTATTACTTTTAGTTTTCATTGATTTCCCCCTATTTTTATGATAATCTTACATCATTACACATATTTTTTCCAATAAGGAAACACTCTATTTTTAAAATAATAGAGCAGGAGGATGATATGAAACATTATATTGCAATATGTAATACCCCTTATCAGCTTATGATAGCTGTCAAACTAAAAAATTCTATATATGCCAGTGATAATATAACTCTTTTATTATCCGATCATATGAGAAATCATACAATATTAGCTGAAAACACAAAAAAAGCTAATATATTTTTTGATGTATTTCCTATTACAACAAAAAAACTACTTCATACAGGGAAAAAGCAAAAATGGAGTCTTGTTTTATCAAAGAAAAACTGTGCTTATTATTTTCAGCAATTTTTTCCAACTGATAAAAACTATGATGGCCTTTTATTTGCCAATACTGATTATGTAAATACACTCATTTATCAAAGTTTAACAAATAAATCTAAGGATTTTTCCATTTCTATGTTTGAAGATGGCCTTAGTACCTATTCCAATCAGTATCCAATGCGTTTTAAAGAATATGAAAACTTTGATTTTTTAAGAAAAAAAAGTGTATATATTTATAAATTAATAAAACGTATATACGTGTTAAACCCTGATATGATGGAATGGAGACCAAGCTTTCCTGTATCCACCATTGATACATTAAATACCAACGATATTGACTGCTTAAATAAATGTTTCTGTGTAGATGTAGACAAAATACAAAAACAATACAATAGGCAAGTTATTTTCTTTGAAGAATCTTATTTTGCTGAAAACATTCCTGTAGATGATGCTAAAATTGTCCAGCATATTTCTAACATAGTAGGAAAAGAAAATATTCTAGTAAAAATGCACCCAAGAAGTCCTAGAAATCGTTTTGAGCCACTAGGTTATGAAACAAATAACAGCATTGAAATTCCTTGGGAAATTATTGCATTAAACATTGATATTAGTAGTAAAATATTAGTGACTATTGGATCTGCTGCTGCATTAGTTTCTTTAACTAGCCTTTATCCAAAGAAAACAATTATGCTGTTTACATGTAAGGAATTTAAAAATAACACTATTCTGCCATATGAAAGCTTAGAACATTTTTGTAAATACTCTAAAACACCAATTACTACTTTTCATAGTATTGATGAAATCACATTATAATTCAAATACACTCCAACTATTAGACAAAATATATCTAATAGTTGGAGTGCATTTTTTCAATATTGCTTATCTATTTATTCTCATTATTTTAACTTTAATAATGAGATAGTAAAAGATATCTAGAATTTCATTGTATAAATTTGTGCAAATTAATCTTATAACTGAAACGTACAATCAATTATTTTTCCATCTCTTAAATCTACAATCGCTCGATATAACGCACGAACCCATCCCTTTACATCCATTCCATTACCACTAGAATCTACTGAAAATCCTTGTAAAAGATCCTCTAATATTTGACATAACAGATTGGTTATTTCTTGTAAAGTAACTAGGGAATCCTCCTTTGCTTCTAATTCATACAAAATATTTCTTACCTCTAGTTCTTTTTCTAAGAAAAATTGTAAGTCTTTATCAATCTCTATATCTTCATCATCATATATATCCTCATAAATACGATATAGTTCTTCATTTAGTCCCATTAAAAAACAACATACTCGATCTAATGTAGATAGGTTATCGGTATTCCCATATATTTCTTGATAAAATAAATGAAATATATATTGAAACCTAGCGCTATTATTTACCCATCTACCACAGAGATTTACTGGTTCTCTATTTCCTAAATCATTCATATCAATTTCAGGCAAATCATTAATTCTAAAAGCTTCTAGCTCGTTTGATTGAATAGGATGAAATAGTCTTGATACTTGTAATGCCTTCTCCATCTTTTATTGTACCTCCCCAAAGTAATCTTCTATTATCGTTTTACTTTTTTTAATATTTTCCTTATAAATTCTAGTATCATATTATGAAATGCTAAGCATACAATCAATACAACAATTCCATTTATATAAAATGCATATGGTGTTTCCAGTATCATTATTATCCCTTGAAATAAAATCAAAATATACATAATATTTAACTTCGTGGAAAACAGATTAATTTTATATTTTTTCTTTAAACTGGATATTCGTGCAAGCCATACAACAAAGCAAGAAATTGCATTAGCAATTCCTGCTCCCATTGCTCCCCAAAATGGTACAAGACACAGACTTATTATAATATTTATTACTGCTCCTACTGTAGTAGTTCTCCCCACTAACTTGGTATCATCCTTTGCATTAAATATAGATGCAATATAGCTAGAAACAGCTGTAAACAATGTTCCAATTAGTAATAAAGGAACATATTTCCAAGCAACATAAAATTCTTTTGCATATAAAAAATTAGCTAATACTTTGGTCAGCATAATAATGCCTGAACATGCTACTAACAATAATCCATTATATGCACCATATATTTTTTTATAAAAATATTGGCTTTCTGCGCTATCACTTTCCTTAATAGCAGATAATTGCCATGCTTGAATAAAAATAGATTGGCACATTGAAAGTATTGTAGGAATTTTATAAGCAACTGAATAAATTCCATTTACTGCTGTTCCGCAGAAAAATACAATAATATATCTTGCTGATGCATTGTTAATCCACCAAGAAATAGAATTTAATATTAATGGTTTTGAATATACAACCATCTCTCTTTCAACTATATTATCTTTTTTATATGTTGTTATATATTTATAAACTCCACCAGCAATAAACAGAAAAATAGTTGCAATTATCAAAGCAAATATTTGTGCTAATAAATATCCATACATTCCCCAAGAAAAATATAATAAAAATAATATATTACATCCTACCATAATAGCAGTATTTAAAATACTACCAATTACGATTGCATTCATTTTATCGATTCCTCTTAAAAAGTTTGTAAGCAATGTGTATCCATTGTTTCCCAACAATAATAGAATAAAACATATAATATATCCCCAAGGTATAACATTAAGGCACCCTAATATTATTCCTACGCCAGTAACAACTGCTGTTCCTATAGTTATATATTTTATTCCATAAAATAATACTGACTTGCTGTCATGATATTTAGAAACACTATACCTTAGTACACCTTCTGTAATATTTATCGTAACAATTGGAATCGTTAATGATAATGTTGTTTGTAATAAATCTACTGTTCCATATTCTGCTGTTGTTAATACATTAGTGTATAACGGTACCATTAAAAATACAAGTATTTTAGGAACAAAATTACTAATTCCAAACAGTAATACATTTTTTAGTAAATATTTATATTTTTCCATTTTCTATCCTTTTCTATTTCTTTTTAATTCCCATAAATGTTTTGATGCAAACGTTCTATTGTTGCACTCCAATTTGGAACTAACATTCCTTGTCCCCCAATATTCATACTTTGGAATAAACCATCATAAGGAATACGACTGGACACTATCTCATATCCCATAAAACTTGGCAACTCTAATAGCAAAGACATAACATCTGCTTCTGGTATATTGTGAGTAACTGTTGGTAAAATTGACTTTGCCACAGAATCCAACTGAGTAATGCTTAAAGCTTTCGCTTTCACAAAAATTTGATTTAACACATTTCTTTGGCGTTCTGTTCTCTGATAATCAGCATTTCCTACATAACGAATACGAGAGTATGCTAGTGCTTGCTTACCAGTTAAATTAAAGTTTCCACCAGACGCTGGTAACATTCCGCTTGTATCTGGGAGTCCATTTAAACGATTAATTTCTTCAATATATTTATTGGCAACTGTTACTTCCTCTGGTGAAACATACATTGGTATTCCTCCCACCACATCTACTACGTTCATAAAACCATTAAAGTTTACAGATGCATAATAGTCAATATCTACCTTAAAGTTTTGTTCTACTGTTTGTACTAATAGTGGACCACCACCTAATGCATGGGCACGATTAATCTTACTATTTCCATTTCCTGGAATAGCAGCATATGTATCACGCATAATAGATGTTAATATAATTTGTTTTGTTTGACGATTAATGCTAGCTAAAATAATAGAATCTGAATTACCATGCCAATTTTCTTGTCTACGGTCAGTACCTATTAATAAGATATTTAATACTTCACTATTATCTTTTATTTCTGTATTTAGATTTTCTTCTAACTCTGCCTCTGCTTTAGCAATTTCCTCTGCATTAGCTTCCTCACCGCTACCATCTAATTCTACAGAAATATCACTTTCATGAAATATAGTAACATCTTCATCACTGACATAATTTGTGCTATTAAAATATCCTTTAAATATAGCATATGCTGCACCTAAGGTTCCTATAATAAGAACTACGAAAGCAATAAACACTCCTAGTAAAATTTTTCGTCCCTTACTTTTTGTTTTTCCTCTTTTACTTCCTTTTTTTCTTGATACTACTGTTTTTTTTGTTTCTTCCAGATTATTTTTTCCCATAATAACCAGCTCCTTTTACAATACATATTGGATTAATATATGGACATTTTCTAACATATAATAAAAGAAAAGATAGAGGTTTTAATAATCGTATCCACATTCTTTTCTATCATAAGTAGGCATTGGGCGATATCTTATTAATTTTTCTGTTTTTGCTCTTTTTTTATATTGCTCTATAATTGTATCTCTATCTTTTTGATTTTTATTTGTCCAGTCAATAAAATCACCTTCATATACTGCCATCATCTCTTTACATCTTTGACATTTTGCTTCTCGTAAACCACTTACCATTCTAACATGCCCACAATTGGTGCATATAAATACATACATCATATAACATTACTCCCTCATAATATTTTATTCTATATCTACATTGTCATTTCATTTATAAACGAATATCCTACTATCTTTTTTTATTTATTCATATACTGCTTTTCTAAAACCTTCTATATTGGCATTAAAATCTATTTGTAGCATTTCCTGACCGTTAATAGTAATATTACTCCAAGTATTATCCATAGGAATTCTATTTTGTTCTATATCATATCCTAGATAAAAAACTGATTTTAAGGCTAGCCATGTCATTTCATTATCTGTAATACTAGTAGTTATATCTGGTAATACAACATCCATAATATTTCCTATTTGACTAAGTCCAGATTTTTGGATACTTTCTAATAAAGCCATTAGAACCACTCTTTGACGTTCTGTTCTTTGAAAATCACTTCCTATATAACGAATTCTAGAATATCCTAATGCTTGCTTACCTGTTAATGTTAACGCTCCTCCTTCTGATAAAAATCCATCTCCTTCTGGCGCCCCAGTTAATGTATTAATTTCATTAACATATAAATTAATATACTGGACTTCTTCATTGGTTACGTTAATTTCTACACCACCAACACAATCTATAATTTCTATAAATGAAAAAAAGTCTACTTTTACATAATTATCAATACTTATTTTAAAGTTTTCTTCAATGGTTTGAATAAGAAGTGGCGCTCCTCCTAATTGGTATGCATGATTAATTCTTGTTTGCCCATGACCAGGAATATTTACATAACTATCTCTTAAGACAGAAGTCATAACTATTTTTTTTGATTTACTATTAATAGAAACAATAATCATCGCATCTGAACGACTTGTACTACTACTATCCCTTTCATCTGAGCCAATAAGAAGTATATTTTTCACATATTTTTCTTTCATAATTCCTACCGGCTCTGTATATGTTTTTTCAAAAGCTTCATAGTTTGTTTTGCTTACCATACTTTTTACAAAGAAAAATAATATCCCAAATACAACTCCTATAAATAATAGTAACCAAAACAACTTTCTTAAAATACGATGTTTTCTTTTTTTCTTTTTTATGATAACGACTTCTTCTGTTCTTTTTCTGGTATTTCCTTGACTATTTACATTTTGTTTTGATGTTTTTTTAGAGATTGGTCTATCCTTCCTTTCCATATATTCAGTCGATCTTTGACCATTCTCATTTGTTCTTTCCTTAGGCTTTTCTGTGTATTTTTTTTGAGGTTGTTTTTTTACTACTTTTTTCTTAACTGGCTCTCCATAATCTTCTGGTAACCTGTCTACGTCTTCCTCAATATCTCTTCTAAGATCCTGTTCCCTTTTTCTTTGTAATTCTTCTTGTACTCGTATTCTCTCTTGCTCTTTTTCCTCTTCTACTTTTCTTTTAATCTCTTTTGCTTTGCGAATGATCTCTTTTTCTTCTTCCGATAGTTGTGCCATACTTACCTCCATTCTATCTCAGACGAAAGATAACAAATTATTATAATCACATATACATAGAAAGGGCATTTTTTCAAACGCCCTTCTCATTTTATCTTGAACCAACTTTACCAAATACAACAACTATTGTTTTAATTAAGATTCTAAAATCCATAGCGAGTGACCAATTATCAATATATTGTAAATCAAGTCGGACCACTTCTTCAAAATCTTCAATATCACTTCGACCACTTACTTGCCACATTCCTGTAATTCCAGGTTTAATACTTAATCTTCTCTTATGATAAACTTTATATTGCTTGAATTCATCTACCGTAGGTGGTCTTGTTCCAACTAAACTCATATCACCTTTTAATACATTAAAAAATTGTGGTAACTCATCAATACTTGTTGCTCTTATAAATTTCCCTACTTTTGTTATGCGAGGGTCATCTGTCATTTTAAACATAAGACCTTTCATCTCATTTTGAGCCATAAGCTCTTTTTTTCTTTCTTCTGCATCCGTATACATAGAGCGGAACTTATAAATATAAAAATATCTACCATTTTTTCCAACTCTTTTTTGCTTAAAAAATATTGGTCCTGGTGATTCTATTTTTATGGCAATTCCTACAAATATTGTTGCAATTAAGGCAATAACACATCCGACTAAGCCACCAATAATATCAATTCCTCGTTTTACTATCATTTTTTCACTATCAAAGAATGTAGTAGCAACAGAAATTACAGGATATTTCCCTAACACATCGATTTTGACTTCTCGCTCATCCATGCCTTCTAGTACATTAATATTAATGTGTACGGTAACACCCATGCGTTCAAACTCTTCAATATGTTTTTTAAGAGAATTGCCAGTAACATAGGAAATATGAAAAAATACTTCATCTACAACTTCTCTTCTTGCATACTCTAGCATATCTTCATAACTAGCAACGACTGGAACTCCTGATATACTTGCTCCTTGTAAACTTTTATCTACAATAGCTACTCCACAAATTTCTGATTCCCAATTCTCATGTGTGTTAATATTTTCAATGATTTTTTGTGCTCTATCTTCTGTTGTAATAAGTAAAATTCTATTTTTACTATAAATATAATATTTTCTTAAATACCTTTTTAATAAAATTCTAAATACAGTACATATCGCTACATTAAATAAAATGGTACAAACAAATACTCCACGATTAAATTGGATACTATTTTTTGTTAAAAATAATACCATTGTCATAATTGTACCTAAAAATAGACTACTTTTTATAACATTAAAAAACTCTTCAATATAACTTCTTTTTAAAAAGTAACGATTCATATTAAAGAAAAAGAAAATGAACATAAAGGAAGCTAATACAATGCCGATATTACCCATTAAATTGTTATACGTATATTTTTCTTCTTCTCTAACTATAACCAACCAAACATATGAACCTAATATATAACTAATTATTAAGCTAATTGTATCAATCAAACATACCATTAGGTTCACATATTTCTCTCTTCTCTGAACCATTTCCTACTTCCTCCCTGTAGTGATTATCTTTATCAGTATACTATGTTATTTTACAAAGTTCAACTTTTTTTGATATTTAATTAAGGCAAATCTATCTTTTTTCAATAATATTAATGTCCATTTTTTGATAAGGAATTTCAATTCCTGCTTTCTCATAAGCCTTTTTTATTTCTTCTAATAAAAACCAACGTGTTTTCCAGTATTTATCTGCTTCTACCCACATTCTTCCTTCTATAATAACAGAGCTAGAAGCTAACTCAGATACAACTACTAGAAATTCCTTTTCTTGTATTCTTGAAGATTGAGTAACAAACATCTCTTCCATAATTTTCTTTGCCAACTTTAAATCTGAATCATAAGAAATTCCAACTTTTAAGTCTAATCTTCTTTGAGTTTGTCCAGTTACATTGGTTAAGCTATTATTTGCTAACGTACCATTTGGTATAACAACTTTCTTATTATCTGGTGTTAGCAACGTGGTATAAAAAATACCAATCGACTCTACTGTACCTTCATTTTTTTTCGTATCTTCTATAATATAATCTCCAACGTTAAAAGGTCTTAAAACTAAAATTAATACTCCGCCTGCCAAATTTGATAAACTACCTTGCAAGGCCAAACCTACAGCTAACCCTGCAGAACCAATAGCTGCAACCATAGAGGCAGTAGGAATACCAACTTGATTTAAAATCATAATAAATAATACAGCATGTAATATATAATTAATACATGGATTTAAAAATTTTCTAACTGTAATATCTGTTTGATGCTTATTAAATCCTTTATTTAGTATCAATTTTATCCATTTAATTATTTTCTTTCCTATTATCCATATTAAAATTGCAACAGCTATATTAACTGCAGTATCTTGTATCATTGGTAAGAAATACTTTCCTACTTGTATCAACTGATCTAACATAGTGCTCCTTTCTATATTCTCTATCACTTTGTTTTCCTTATTATAACTGGATTGTCTTATGAATTATACATGGTATTATAGGAAAAATCAATAATATAGTTAATTCACATTCATATTTTCCATTGATGAATAAATAAAACTTTAGTATACTAAATAGTGTACCTAAAATAACAAATATCACTTGACAAATGGCAAATGATACATGATACAACAAAAATTATTAGTATTTAAGGAGGTATATTATGGCGGGTTCATCATTTGGTACTATCTTTCGCATTACAACTTGGGGAGAATCTCATGGAGAAGGTATTGGTGTTGTTATAGATGGAGTTCCAGCAGGAGTTTCGTTACAAAAAGAAGATATACAGGCAATGCTTAATAAGCGAAAACCTGGACAAAGCCAATATACAACAAAACGAAACGAAGATGATACAGTAGAAATTCTCTCTGGAATATTTGAAGGCAAAACAACTGGTACTCCTATTTCTCTATTGGTTAGGAATCTAACACAACGTTCTAAAGACTACTCTGAAATTGCATCTTACTATCGACCTGGGCACGCAGATTATACATTTGATGAAAAGTATGGATTTAGAGACTATCGCGGAGGTGGACGTTCCTCTGGTCGTGAAACCATTGGTCGCGTTGCTGCTGGTGCTGTTGCAAAAAAAATATTAGATTCATTGGGAATCTCCATTATTGCCTATGCAAAATCTATTGGACCGATTTCAATTACTTCTTTCTGTCAAGAATCTATTGAGCAAAATCCATTCCGTATGC
>CALWGN010000020.1 GCA_944380055.1 uncultured Lachnospiraceae bacterium | reverse complement strand
TTCTTTTTCCCCTTTTTTTAATGTTAATACAGATTCTATAATTCCATTGTTTCCCTGAAGCTTTTCTATTTGCGCTATTATATTCCTTTGAATTGTTAATATATTTTCATCTAGTGATTTGCACCGAATAACAATTTCATCTTCTAATAATCCATCTTCTATCTCAATTCTAATTTTCATTGCACCCCCTCCTTAGTTTTCATTATAACAAAGGAATAAATTTTGTAAACAATATGAAACTAACAGGTAAATAATAGTGACTAAGATGTAACCATTTCTTATATGTTTTAATATATGTATATTATAATGACAAAAATAAAAGAGGGAAACAATGAATAAATCATTTTCTAAATTATTTTCTTTTCTACTACTTATAACTATGATAACTACTACCTTAGCGGGATGCTCTTTCAAACCATCCTCTTCTTTAACAAAAATTACATTAAATGAAGTGGCTCATTCTATTTTTTATGCCCCACAATATGTTGCTTATGAACTTGGATACTTTAAAGAAGAAGGAATTGATTTAACAATTGAAACTGGATTTGGAGCAGATAAAGTAATGACAGCTCTCGTATCTGGAAATGCTGATATTGGATTTATGGGTTCAGAATCTTCTATTTATGTATATCAAGAGGGAAAAGAAGATTATGCTGTAAACTTTGCCCAACTAACAAGGCGAGCAGGAAATTTTCTTGTGGGAAGAGAGGAAAATCCTAACTTCCAATGGAGCGATTTAAAAGGAACAACTGTATTAGGTGGCCGCGCTGGTGGTATGCCTCAAATGATTTTTGAGTATATTTTAAAGAAACATAATATCGACCCAAAAACAGATTTAACAATTATACAAAATATTGACTTTGGATCTACTGCTGCTGCTTTTATGAGTGGTAAAGGGGACTATACAATAGAATTTGAACCTCATGCTACTAGCCTAGAAGAACAAGGAGCAGGCTATGTATTATCATCGCTTGGAGTAGAGTCTGGCTATGTACCATACACTGCTTACTGTGTGAAAAAAAGCTATTTGGAAAAAAATAAAGAAACCATTCAATCATTTACAAATGCATTGCAAAAGGGAATGGATTATGTTCAAACACATACTGCTTTAGAAATTGCCACAGTTATTGCTCCTCAATTTAAGGAAACAGATATAACTACTATCGAAGCTATTGTCAATCGATATAAAGAACAAGATACTTGGAATGATAATTTAATTTTTGAAGAAGAAAGCTTTAATTTGTTACAAGATATTTTAAAGGAAGCTGGAGAGCTTCAAGAAGACGTTCCTTATAACGACCTTGTAACAACTGACTTTGCAAAAAAAGCTTATGAAAATAAATAACTAATTTTATTATAGTAGAAATTTGCACAAACAATAGATTTTATAACTGTTCATAGAAATCTAGGATAGAAATATGGAAGTTTTATATTACAAAATCATCTATTTGTGCAAATGACTACTATATAATTTTATCTATTATTTTCTACCATATATTTAATTTCTTTGTCTTATTTTTTCATAAGAACTACACATAAGTAAAAATGCACCTATCCCATGTAAATCATTTTCACTTGTTGGGCGATTACAATAATATTCGTAATCTCCAACCCCTGTACCGATACAAACATTATCTAAAATAATTCCATTACTATCTTCTTTTAGTCGGCCAATTACTGCTTCATATCCTTTTTTTGCATAGTCTAAATAATCTTCATCTAAATATCCTCTAAGTACAGCTTCACATATAGCACTAGTAAATAAACAGGTACAAGAAGTTTCTGGCCAATTTCCATCTTCCCCTACTTTATCCACTACTTGATACCACATACCTGTTTTACTATCTTGGAACGTAACAATAGCTTTTAATAAACTGCATAACATCTTTACTACTGTTTCATAATTTTTATGTTCTTTTGGAAGAAATCTTAAATCTTCTAGTAAAGCTACTGGTACCCATCCAATAGAACGTCCCCAAAAATAACCAGAACGTCCTGTTTCTTTGTCTGCCCATTCCATCTTTCTATCTTCATCATAAGCATGATACCATAGTCCAGTTTTGCTATCCTTTGTTCTCTTTTCCATTAGTATAATTTGTTCTGTAATCATATCAAAATATTCTGGTTTATGAAATTCACTTCCATACTGAGCACAAATAGGACCACCCATATAAAGCCCATCTAACCACATTTGGTTTACACGAATACTTTTATGCCAAAATCCGCCTTCTTTATTTCTTGGATAAGTTTTAAAAATAGAAACTAATGTATCTAATGCATTTTTATATTTTTCTTCTCCTGTTTTCTTATATAAAAAGTACAATAATATACCTGGTTGAATATCATCCATTTGACCAGAATCAAATTCATGAATATTACCATTGTCATCAATAATAGAGTCTACCCAATCCTTAATATAGTAATAATAAGCTTCTTCTTTACATAACTCATATATTTTTTCCATTCCAGATAAAAATACACCTTGATGATAATGGAATCTCCCCTTTGGTGGTAAATCCTCTGCTTTAAATTTCTTCATCATTGTATCACACGCTAATTTACCATAATCTAACGCTGTTTTTGCTCCTTCTAAATATCCCATAAGAAACCTCGCTTTCTATATTCTTTTATAAAATTAGTTTAACTAATTTTGAATACATATGTCAACCTACTATATTATTATGTTATATCCTTATATTATTATATTTCTAACGTATATTACGATTTTTTCTTTTCGCTTACTATTTACTTATAGGATTAGAGTGTTAAAAGGCAGTCTTTTAGATTACAGTAGCAACTTGACGACACCCTTTTGACACTTTCATTTTTATACTTGTTTGCTTTCTACCTTTTCGTTTTCATAGGCATTTATCCACTTTGCTTTTTTGTAATAAATAAATAATATTAAAGCACTGGCAAACCAGCTAATTGGATAACCTAAAAATACAATACGAATATCACGACTCATATTTAATATATCAAATATTCCATTCATACCTAAAATCCATAGCATACGAATTCCACACCAACAACCAACCATAACAAACATTGGTACTTTCGTTAATCCTGCCCCTCTTACAATTCCAGCAAAGCCATGAGACACAGCTAAAAATAGATATCCTGGAACTACTGTACGCATCATTAAAACTCCGTATCCTATTACTGTTTTATCTGATGAGAAAATACGAAGTGCCATTGGCGCAAAAATAATAAGACAAATCCCAATAATGGAAGTAATAATAAGACTCATAATAATCCCTATTTTTGCTCCTTTTTTTACACGAGCATATTCTTTTGCTCCCATGTTTTGTCCAACAAAGGTAGTTAGTGCCATTGAAATACTCATAACTGGTAAAATAGCAAAACCATCTATTTTCGTGTAAGAGCCACAACCTGCCATCGCCATTTTCCCAAAGCTATTAATATTACTTTGTACAATAACATTGGAAAAAGAAACAATCGCATTTTGCAAACCACTTGGTAAACCTAATCCTATAATACTTTTAAATTCTTCCTTATGAAATTTTATTTGC
>CALWGN010000019.1 GCA_944380055.1 uncultured Lachnospiraceae bacterium | reverse complement strand
AAATAAAAATAATAAAAGAAAAAAGAAAAAAAAAAAATAAAAAAAATGAAAAAAAATAATAAAAAAAAATGAACATAAAAAAATAAAAAAAGTATATTAATATAGTATTATATAAAAGTAGCTAAGGAGGGCATATAAAACTATCTTTGCTAGTGGAACTGATAATGATATAACAGATATATCTTTAAAAGTGGCTTATTCTGAGCAAGAATAGATAGATAGTAACGGAAATATTGTTTATCCGATTACGGGAAAAGATCAAGAATGGGAAAATTTTACATCACATAATGAAATGGTTATAGCTTGTAATGCACCAGAAGAAATTTTAAGGGAATTATCTACTGCTGATTTGGTTTCATTAATGTTAGATTATCCTTTATTAGGAGATTTGTATTTATATAATAATTTAGATGATGGTTTTAAAATAATGAGTTAAAATTCTAATATTCTTCAGGAGTTAATGGAACGTGAAGATGGAGCAATAGAATTATTAAAAGCATATTCAAAATCAAATATTACAAAACAAACAGAGTTGCCAGAAAATATTATAAATATGCTTGAAGAGAATCCATCATACATAAATAAAATTAATGAAAATGATTATTATAGAGAAATTATAGAAAATGAAAGTGAAAATATTATACAAAATATTTTTATGGAAACTGCATTAGTACAAGAAGAATTTATAAATCAATTAAATGAAGAATTTAAGAGTCAGCTATTAGAAGAAGTTTCAGATAAGGTTATGGAAAAAGAACAATCAGATTTATATTCTGCATATGTCTATACATGGTATGATTTGGTGGATAAAAATCTTGTAAATGAAGTGAAACAAAATTTACTGGAGAGTGAAACAAATATAAATGCAAGAAGTACTACTTATTATGTAAAAACGCCAAAAGGAAGTAGTGTAGAAGTATATAAACTAGGTCATAACGCAAGTGAATCAGCAGCAGCATATAACTATACTGTAAAAAATTATCCTAATGCACTTATTATAGGAGCAGCGACAACGAACTATAATTGTCATACATATGCATGGTATAGTCAATCCACAAATAACATATATTGGATGAATAATCCAGGTAAATATATGGAGGATGGAAGCTATTCAAAGGTAGGAACTACTCCTACAGCTGTTAATCAAAAAGTTTGTTATATTCAGTATCCATTAACTAATCCATATATTCATTCAGGGATTGTTTATAAAATTTCAGGCACAACAATTACTTTGCAATCTAAATGGGGAGCTGGACCATTAGTTATTCATAATGTAAGTTATAGTCCATATGGTGGAACACCAATATATTATAAATAAAGGAAAATATTCTTAAATTAAAAAATAAAAATAGATAATGTTATCAAAAGAAGAGATTTAATATATTCTCTTCTTTTGGCGTTTAAATAAAAAACAAGGAGGTTTACTATGAACAAAAAAAGAACATTTACGGTTGTAATACTATGTATTGCTTTCATTATTATAATTAATGTAATTGCGTATTTCACTTCTAATACTTATAAAAATTGGGTAAATGATTTATTCAAGTTTAATGTATCTAGTAGTGAAGATTTGAAAATTGATGATATAACTATGGAAATAACAGAAACATATCGTGTACAAAATACGATTATGATGTCAGTAAATTTTAAGAACAATGTTGGAACATTTCCAGAACAATTTAATATTGGGGATTTTTCTATGGAAATAGATAGTAAAGATATTTCATTAGGAACAGCGGGACTATCTTCCAACCTTTCCTCTAATCAGCAAGTATTAGAAGTATCATTTGCTTTTCATTTACCAGAAGAATATATTGGAAAAGAGCTTTTATTTAAAGCAAAAAATTTAGAACTTAAAACATCAGGAGAGGCAGATATTAAAGGAGTATGGGCAGAAAAGATTACCATACCTAACGATGAAAAGAGTTATACAAGTCATAAACTAAAAGAGTCATTTGTAACAGAAGTAAATGAGATAGAATATGAATTTAACGAAATTATAATAGCAGAATTGCCACTTATTATATTAAATGGAGATAAAATCAAAGATAATAGTAAGAATCCTACTTATATATCATCTCAATATGGAAAGAAAGTTAAAATAGAAGATAGCAAAGGAAATAAAAAAGAGGTGTTAGGTACCATTGATAATGATAACAATTTAATTATCCGTTTTGAAAATGAGGAAGATACAAAAGATATAGAACAAATTTATATTGATAGCCAACCTTTACTATAAAAATATGAATCATATCTATGGAGTATATATATGTTTATGATGAAATGTAACACCAATGAATAACAAAGGTTATATTGAAAAGGTATATTTGGAAAAATATGAAAAGGTTTCAATTAAAAATATAATTACAAGCAAATACTATTAACTATTCTATAATAGAGCATAATACAAGGGTTTATCGTAAGAGAACATATATATAATATTACGAGGGGATTTAAATTGAACAGAAGACTAGGTGGGTTAGCATTAGGTACATTATCTGCATTATATATCATATCATGTACACCAAAAAATGATAACGGAACGAAAAATGGTACAGATAGTCAAGGTCAGACATTGGAAGTTATAACAACTGTTGCAGCAGAAGATAATAGCAGTGAAGGTGGCAACGAAGAAGTAAATAATAGTGATGCAAAAGAAATTATTTTTAATGATGAAACACTTACCGTATTACAGCCATATATTGCAGAACGATATGAAAAAGGAAATACAGGCCAAGAGGAACTTTGTAAAGAGGCAATTGAAAAGCTAAAAGAATATGAAAATAAAAAAGAAGTAGTTAATTATGAAGATATGATAAACTATTTTTACAATGAAGCAGATACTAAGTTATTATGGACATCAGAAGTAGGTAAAGAAGTTCCAACTCTTTGGATTAATGAGCAAAGTTATCCATACTCTTATGGTCATTTAGCTTCTTTTGCAGAACAGCCATCTATAACTTTAAAAGATATTAATGGAGATGGTACATTAGATGTATTAAGCTATTTCTCTGCTTATCGGACAGAATTGCGACAAGATGTATATTTGTCACAATCAGATGGTACATACTTAGAACTTGGGGATATAACATGGAATCAATATGATAAGAAAGTTCCATTTGAATTTAGTGTGGAATATAAGGATGACTACATGGTGCAAATTCAAGCATCTTCATGTGATTTAGATGTAACAGAACTATTAGGTGATGAATTATCCAAGCTTTTTACACAAATGGGAGTATATGATGAAGATAAAAAGCTAGCAGAAAATGGGCAAAATATAGACTCTAAAGATTTACAAGGAACGTCGATTTATTATGCACAGGATAGTAAAGGAAATACATATATAGTATATGAAACAAGAATAAGTGTAGGATATAGTGATTATGCATTACCATATGGATTCCAATTCATATATTCTATTCATGATACAGGTTATGAGTTGGAAGAAGTAAACTTCGTAAAAGATTAAAGAGAATATATGTTATCCTAGATAGTGTAGAGTATTAGAAGTATGGCTTAAAAGATATAATTTTTTATTTGAAGATATTTAACTTTCAGATATCCTTTCTTTGTAGTATAATTGCCTGTAATGAATGAAATTACAGAAAGGTACTCTAATTATGAACATAAAAGAGCGTGCAAAAAGATTAAAAACAGATATCCCTGCTGTATTTTTAGCATTAAAGGATAAAGAAACACCAGTCATTGCTAAACTAATAGCTGGTGTTACAGTAGGCTATGCCCTTTCACCCATTGATTTTATTCCAGATTTTATCCCTGTTATAGGGTATCTGGATGATATTGTTTTACTTCCTATTCTTGTAGCATTTACTATTAAGCTGATTCCAGAACATATATGGGAAAGAAATTATAAAAAGGCAGAGGCTATATGGCAGGATGGAAAGCCAGAGAAGTGGTATTATTCCATTCCTGTTATACTAATATGGGTGTTCCTACTCATTGTTATTATAAAAGCAATGTAAAAACAAAAATGACATTTGTACATATTATATCTTTAAATAGAGCAAATAGCTAAATATCATTTATTATTTTAAAATAAACATTATTTAAACGTATAAATTATACTTTTAGATAATGTTTTTTTATTGTATAATTCATAGTAGGCATAAAATTTAAGGTGGTGTAACGTATGAAATATGTAGTGTTAAGTGCTGATGGTGATAGAATGGTATATTGTGTGCCAAATAAGGTAGCAGATAACCTAGAAGATTATTGTATCGAATTTTCTAATAATTGGTTGCGTACGAGCCCTCATGCAAAGAAATATAGGACAGGAAGAGGTGTTTGCTACTCAGAAGAAGATTTTATTGAATACTTAAATCAGTGGATATTTCCAGAGCAACCATCACACTTGGTAGAAAATCTTGGGTGGATTGATTTTGATGAAAATTTACCTGATAAATACAAAGATTGTCCTCAATTTAATTTTTAACGATATATCAATTTGTGGAACAAAAATTTTTTGTTAATCAAAATATAAAATATAGTATAGGAAATTTATTCTTTAAAGAATAGGAGAAAAATATGAAATTAGTAATCGCATCAGATATTCATGGTTCAAAATATTACTGTGAAAAATTGTTACAACAATATGAAAAGGAGAAGGCAGACCGTTTGATTTTATTAGGAGATTTACTGTATCATGGGCCAAGAAATGATCTCCCATTAGAGTACAATCCAAAAGCAGTGATAGAGCTTTTAAATACGTATAAAAATGAAATTTTATGTGTAAGGGGAAATTGTGAGGCTGAAGTAGACCAAATGGTATTACTGTTTCCAGTTCTTGCCGATTATAGTATGATGATGGAAAATGGAAGATTATTTTTCTTTACTCATGGGCATTTGTATAATAAGGAAAATCTACCACCAGTGCAAAAAGGCGATTTTTTAATTCATGGACATACACATATTATTGCAAATGAAGAGGTAGAAGGCATTCGCTACATTAACCCAGGTTCCGTATCCATTCCAAAAGGAGGGAATCCAAATAGCTACTTAGCTTATGAAGATGGGCTATTTATATGGAAAGAAATGGATGGTACAGAGATTTCAAGATACAGTATGTTTGATGCAGATAAAAAGGAAGAAAAAGAGTCTTTAGAGTCTAGCTTTTTACAATTAGTAGATATTATTGCAACGCTTCGTAGCGAGAATGGATGCCCTTGGGATAAAGAGCAAACGCATAAATCATTAGAAACGTGTATGATAGAAGAAGCATATGAGCTAGTAGAGGGAATTGAAATCTTTGAAAAGACAAAAGATAAAGAGAATTTAGTAGAGGAATTAGGAGATGTTTTATTGCAAGTCTTGTTACATTCTCAAATAGGAAAAGAAGAAGGGGAATTTAACATACAACATGTAATCAAAAGGCTTTCTAAGAAAATGATTCATAGGCACCCTCATGTTTTTGGAGATAAAAAAGCTGAAAATCCAGAAGAAGCATTAAGTAATTGGGAAGAGTTAAAACAAAAAGAAAAGAAAAAAACAAAAACCCCATTACAAGAAATTCCAACTTCATTTCCAGCCCTGATTCGTGGGCAAAAAGTATGGAAAAAGAGTGGTAAAATTTATGAAGATGGAAAAACAGAAGAAGAGTATATCCAATTAATAAAAGATAGCATACAAAACTGTAATACAAGTGAATGGAGTAAGGAAGAAAAAGAAGAATTTCTAACCAATATGCTAATCGCTATTATTAATTTAGGTAATTTTTGGAGTAGTAATTGTGAGCATTTATTATCTATGGCTATTAATGAAAAAATAGAAGAAAAAGAAGGAAATAAATAGTCATATATATGATTTGATGAAGAAATATAGTGTATATTAGTTAGCTATAGGGAATTAATTATTAGATTTTAAGACATAGAAAATATTGTATAATATTGACAAAAAATGTTTAAAAGAATAGAATATTTACGTGCTTTATATATAAGTAAAACAAAGCTGATTCATCGAAATTAAGGTATTGGTTAAATGAAAAATTATCAAAAGATAGATGATTATTAAAGAAGTCAATAAGGGTTAAATGAAAAATGATTTTTGAGGAGGGAAAATAAATGGCAATAGTTGAAGTTATAAAATACAATGGTTCGCCAAATGTGTTTGCATGGAAATATCCAAACGAAGAACTTGGAACATGGACACAGCTAATAGTAAATGAATCTCAAGAAGCGATTCTGTATAAGGGTGGAAAGGCTCTGGATGTTTTTTCAAGTGGAAGGCACACATTAGATACAAAAAATATTCCAATATTAAATAAGATTATCAATCTTCCTTTTGGCGGAAAATCCCCATTTACAGCTGAAGTTTGGTATGTAAATAAGTTATTTAAGCTGGATATTAAGTGGGGAACTGCATCACCAATCCAAATTCAGGATCCTAAATATGGTATATTTGTTCCAATAAGATCTAATGGAATGTTTGGTATACAAATGGATGATTCAAAGAAGTTTTTAGTGAAATTAGTTGGAACAATGCCTAGCTTCGATGAGCAAAATATCATTAAGTATTTCAGAGGATTGTATGTAACGAAAGTTAAGGATGCAATTTCATCATATGTTATTAAAAAGTCTATTAGTGTATTAGAGATAAATGCTTATATTGATGAGTTATCATTATATATGAAAGAGCGTATTGAACCAGAAATGGCTGAATATGGAATTAAATTAGCTAGTTTTTATGTAAATGAAATTGGTGTTCCAGAAAATGATCCTGCTATTAAGAAATTAAAAGATGCCCTTGCTAAGAAGGCGGAGATGAACATTATTGGTTATAACTATCAACAAGAGCGCTCTTTTAATACTATGGAATCAGCTGTAAAAAATGACAGCATGGGCGCAGCTCCATTTATGGGAGCAGGAATGGGTATTGGAATGGGTTTTGGTGTAGGTGGTGCTATGGCGAGTTCTATGTCAAATATAGCAAGTCAAATATCATTTGA
>CALWGN010000018.1 GCA_944380055.1 uncultured Lachnospiraceae bacterium | reverse complement strand
AGTCGACCTCTTTTTCATACATAGTCTTATAAATTTGTTATAATAATACTACCAATTAATTTAACCTATCTGCATTAAAGTATTCTATTACAGCATATTTTACTGATACGTTATAATTTCTATTTGGGCTTATAAATAATTGACAGTTTAGAAAGGGGATTTACCATGTCAGAAACACGTTCTCTGATTTCTGATGCTTCTAAAAAGGTTAATGTAGAAGCTCATGTTCTTCGCTATTGGGAAGAAGAGCTTGAGATCAATATTCCTAGAAATGAAATGGGGCATCGTTATTATACAGAAGAGCATATAAGAATATTTAAACAAGTAAAACAACTAAAGGAAAGTGGATATCAACTAAAAGCAATAAAAATGATTTTACCAAAACTTATTGATATGGACGAGGAGGAATTTAGCTTTCTAACTGTTCTTTCCGATGAAATGAATTATCGTGCAATGATGAGCGAAGGTGAATTGGAAGAGGCTGAACATACAAGCTCTAATATTATTCCATTAAACCGTGGAGAGTTTTCCACAAATAATGAGGACAAGCTATTACAATTTGAACAATTGATGAAAAATATTTTTTCACAAGCGATGACAGAACATAGCAAACAGCTAGCACATAACATTGGTGATTGTATTAGTGAGCGATTAACCAAAGAAATAAATTATCTTATTATTTCTAATGAAGAAAAAGAAGAAGCTAGATTTAAACGATTGGATGAAACCATTAGACAATATCAGAAAAATCATTTTGATGAGGTAGCAGCTACAAAAGTACCAACAACAAAAGAAAAGCTATCCTCCTTTTTTTCCCGTAAGAAAAAAGAAGAGAGTTTGTCATAATGTTTCTTTTATCATTTAAATGGCTCAGTATTAGAAAATACTGAGCCATTTGCACACACTTCGGTTACATAATAATATGTAATCTTTTTTAATTGTATGGTATCTTATGCTTCTGGAGAGATTGCTCCTACTGGGCAAGCTGCTGCGCAAGCTCCACATTCGATACAAGCATCTGCATCGATTACGTATTGATCATCTCCTGCTGAAATAGCACTTACAGGGCATTGCATTTCACATGTTCCACAAGATACACATTCTGTATTAATGATATAAGCCATTATATATCATCCTCCTAACAAAAAATATATTTATAACACCTATATTGTAATATATACAAACTCTTATTTCAAGTACAAATTATTCTTCTTCTCGTATTCTTTTTCGTTCTTCACGAAAAGCAGTTAAAATTATTTCTTTTGCCTTTATTGCATCTTCTTTGCTTAATGCATCTAACCCTTTTAATGGGTATTCCATTCCTAATTGCTCATACTTTACTTCACCCATTGTATGATAAGGTAACACATCAAGAGCCTTTAAACGACGAATAGAAGCTAAAAATACACCTAATTTCTTTAAGTATTCTTCTTTATAAGTAATTGTAGGAACTACTACGTGACGAATCCAAATTTCTGGTGTTTTCTCATCAATATAGCGAATAAAATCAATAATATGATCAATTTTTTGTGCTGTTAATTTTACATGTTCTTCTGGATCAATATGCTTAATATCTAACATAATAAGATCAGTAACTTCCATTAAACGATCGTATTTTTTCACTAATTCTTCATTGTTTTTGTTAAACATAATACCAGAAGTATCAATACATGTATGAATGCCTTTCTTCTTAGCTTCTACAAATAACTCAATAACAAAATCAATTTGCATTAGTGGTTCTCCACCAGTAACTGTAATACCACCATTTTTATAATAGCCTTTTGTCTTCTCTAATTCAGCCATTATGTCTTCTACTGTTCTTTCTTGTCCACCCTTTGGATCCCATGTATCTGGATTATGACAATACAAACATCTCATAGGGCACCCTTGTAAAAATACAACAAAGCGTGTTCCTGGTCCGTCAACGGTTCCAAAGCTTTCTATAGAATGTACTCTTCCTATCATTTCTCTGATTTCCTTTCTAACATATATCCTTCTTAATTATTTTACCCAAAAACAAAAATAAATACAAATATTTTTGCAGTCTAAAAAAAGGAAAGAAGAAATCCTCTTTCCTTTTTATTATTTTAATACAATTATATTTTTACAATATACTTATATTAAACATTACATTGCCTTTTATTGACAATTACATTTGTTGATGGAATGTTCTACTAATAACGTCATCTTGTTGTTCTTTTGTAAGCTTAATAAAGTTTACAGCATAACCAGATACACGAACTGTAAGCTGTGGATATTTTTCTGGATGAGCTTGCGCATCTAATAATGTATCTCTGTTGAATACATTAACGTTTAAGTGATGTCCACCTTGTTCTGCATATCCATCTAACATATTTACTAGATTGTTTACTTGTTGTGTGTTTTCCATGATAAAATCCTCCTTTATTACTCTTCAGCATCTAAACCTTCATGCAGGGTTGGCACTTTACATGCCATATTTCCCCCTGCACAATCAAGGCTAATACCTTTGTTAATTTTCTTTGTTATCTCATCATTATCACTATCATTAGTAACGTTCATGTGACCGCCACCATTTCCCATAAATTGGTCTAACATAGCAACAATGTCATCTACTTTTTTATTATTTTCCATAAAATAGCCTCCTTAGTGGACATATATGGACTACTTAATTATTTGCTTAAATCGATATCTAAATCTCCTGCAAATACTTGGTCTTCCTTACCAAGAGCACCTGGAATAATTGAGAAAGTATTTGAAATACCATCTTGAGCATCACCAAATGGTAACTTAGCAACTGATGCTAATGATGCAATAGCACCATGGCTATCACGTCCGTGCATTGGGTTAGCACCTGGAGCAAATGGCATACCTTTCTTTCTTCCGTCTGGTGTATCACCAGTAGCCTTACCATATACTACGTTTGAAGTAATTGTTAAGATAGATGTTGTTGGAACACCATCTCTGTATGTGTAGTTCTTCTTAATATAAGTCATAAATTCATGCACTAAGTTTGTAGCAAGTTCATCTACACGGTCATCGTTGTTTCCATACTTAGGGAAATCTCCTTCTGTTTCAAATCCAACTACTACGCCGTTTTCATCTCTTACAACTTTAACCTTAGCATACTTAATAGCAGATAAAGAGTCAGCTACTACAGAAAGTCCAGCGATACCTGTTGCAAAGTATCTCTTTACA
>CALWGN010000017.1 GCA_944380055.1 uncultured Lachnospiraceae bacterium | reverse complement strand
TTGACGAATATCTTCAATATAATCCATCCATTCTAATAATTCTTCCATATAGAAACACTCCTTTTTTTCTATTATAACAGAAAAAAGGAGCGTTGTTCACAATTTATTTACTCATGCGTTTGTCGTGATATTTTTATACTCTATTCTTGCAATAGGGCTAGCGTTAAGTTTACTGGCTACAACAATTTTACAATCAGGAACGATTGCCTATGCAGAAGCAATGATGCCAGGAATAGAAACAATTATAAATAACCATACAGAGGAAACTCCATTCCAAATATTAGAAATTGTAGAGGAAAAAGGACAAGAAGAGCTTGGATATTATGTATCAGGACAAGAGCCATATATAAAAAATTATGTGTATCAAGGACAGACTTTTTCTTCCATAGAGGAAGGGTTAAAGGTAATCGAGCGAGAAGAAGATAGAAAGAGTTTTGCAGAGGCAAGTGGATATGAGAGCCAGTTGACAGGAATAATAGGAAATGATATAGAAAAGTTTCCACTTACTCTAAAAGAATACAAAGAGCAATATTTCCTTGCAGATCCGGAGGATATTACCAATTGGAATCGGATTGATTTATTGTCTAATCGTGTAGTACAAGTAAATGGAAGTTATGTAGTGAATCAGAATAATACAGGTAATTATACAAAGAAAGAACAAAGTTATTATCCAATTCGTGAAAACGTAGCTTCAGACTCACAAAAGCAAGGTTTGTACCGTGAAAATATTGCTACCTTTTCCTATACAGAAGGATTAGGAGCAGTTAGTGCATATAGACTTACATTCGAAGGTGTTGAGAGTGCAACTTCACAAGAAAAGTTAGAAGCCATTCGAGATGAAATAATAGCAGAGTATCAAAATGGATATGGATATTATATTAATGATTATCGTATACTGACTGATACCATAGATACTTCTCATTTCCCAGGAGAAGGAATGGATGATAATTTAGGTAACGATGAGAATAGGGAAGTAAAGGTATATAGAGGAATTGGAATTTCTGAATATCCATATTACTACTATGAACAAATAAAAGGTTTGGAGACCTTTGAACAAGTAAAAAATCAAGTAGTAGATGTACCAGGAAAAGAGGGAGATGTAACAATTTCTAATAGTGTATATTATTACTGGTCAGTAAATGAGAAAGGTATATTACAAAAAGAGGAGTTATTTTATGTTCAAGGAAAGGAAACTATACCATATGAACAAATAACTGTTTTGTCTGACAGCCTTCCACAAGATTATGTCTATTACTATAAAGTAAAGAATATTCAGTTTACCTGTAAGCTTCCAGAACAAAGTAGTGAGTCAGATCCAAATAATTATGAGTATTACGGATGGTATTTTCCAAATTACAAAGACAATAAAGAAATTTATATAAAGGTAGATAAGGCAGAAGATGCAACTTACTATATTTCAGAAGAAGAATATACCCTAACAAAGGGAATTGGAGCCTATGATTTTGTTCCAGATGAGAAAGAAGAAGAGTGTGAAGTAGAAATAGATCATTTCTATTATCAAGGTGGTATTGAAAATAATGAGTGGTTTAAAAAGTATGTGTTTCATTTAAAGGGAGAGGAAAATCAAAGTTCTCTAGATGCTCTTGCAATCTCTATTGAAACAGTAACAGTTAAGGAGATAGAACAGCTACTATCAGCCAACAATGAATATTGTAATCAGTATTCTCTTATTTATTTACACACAAATGGAAGCGAACAATTACTTGAAACATTAAAAGATGGAGTAAGTCAAAGAACATATGCCTGTATTTTCCGTACAGATACAATGGATGACAGTGGAAAAAATAATTTAAAAAATATATTTGAATATTACTGGAAAAAAGAGGATAGCGATGGATGTTATATAACAGAAAATGTGTATATATTTCAAAATAATACTACCAATGGGTATGGTATTCTTACAACCAATTTTTATCAACCAATCTTTGATAGTAACAATGACAAAGAATTAGAGGCAAGTGGATTTTCAGAGATGGTAGAGTATATTCGTGAAGAAAATATATATCGAAGTCTTGGAGGTGAGGAATTACTATCTGAGGTAGTGTCCATAAGTAGTGCCATTGAATATATTTTAAATGTTCCATATAAACGTGTGAAAGTCCAAAAAGATACTATAAGAATTTTAGAATTACAGCCACTAAAAAGTTCTGGGCAGATTACAGCAAATACTGTGTATGGATGGTTAGGACTTACAAATGATACTGATACAAAGCCTCAGATTATTATTGATACAATGACAACTTCAGAATATGTAGGTCATATCGAAGATATTAATACTGTTTATGATATGATTTACATTGGAGATGACCAAACAATGGTAAAAACGTCTGTGGATATTGGTTATTTTAGTTCAGTAGATTATAAAAATATTTTGTATAGTCATGTAGGGAAAACTTATGAATTTAATGCAAGTAGTGGTCAATATAAAAAATATTTAGGGATTTTAGATATTGAATATACAAATAATAAAACGGCATTGGCTAATAAATTATATTGGACAACATCAGGAAATGATATTACTAGTCAACAAGTAAAAGCATTAAAGGATTTTTGCGATAGTGGATATCCAGTTATTATTGCCAATAGCATGGTAACAACAACAAATCAAATTGCAAAAGTAGATAATTCTTCTTACATATATGAATTTTTATCCTATGCCATTACAAAGGACAATGTAATGGCAGTAAGAGATGTAAATCCAACTTCTATTAATTTCTATGCACAAATAGCAAAGCCCAAGATTGTGTTTGAAGAAAATGGAACACCTCCAGATGCCATTGGAACAAGTGCAGGACCATCAGGTAAATATTTACAAGGAAATCAGTTGGAATATATATTTCATATTGAAAATGATTCTGCTATTTCGCAAACGTCAACAACCTATCATTGTGAATTATTTGTAGACTTAAATGCAGATGGAGTATTTTCTACGGGAGAAAATAGTTCGGAAAATTTAAGAGATATTAAAATATATAATGCAAAAGGGCAGCAGGTATTCCCTGATAGTAGTGGAATTTACCATTTGAAAGCAAATGAAGTTTATCGAGTAACAAGGGAAATACCAGAAAACTATTACAAGCTAATTCAATGGAAGTTACAAGTTAGTAGCAATGAAACATATCAAAAAAATGTTAGGACTTCTCAAATTGGATATACAAAAAAGCAAACACCAGCAAATGAAAAACCAACGATTCGTGTATTACAAATTCGGTCTGTAACTGCAAGAACTACATGGAATTTATCTACAGATAGTTCATTTAAAACACTTATGAATCAAGTAGAAGATTTTACCATTAATGTAGAAACTATTACCGTAAATCAGTATTTGGAATATTATGTTAATTATTATAACAACAGAGATGTATATGGTCTTACTTGGCTTAGCCAATATGACATGGTTATTATCGGGTTTGCAGATATGCAAGATGATATTCCAACAAGTAAAAATGGAAAGGAATGTACAGTTATTGATGAAGATGGAGTAGAACGAAATCCAGTAGAAGGTCTTGTAAAATATATTGAAAATGGAAATAGTGTTTTATTTTCCCATGATAATACATCCTTTGTTAACCAACAAATTGGTGGATTTAGAAATGAGCAGGAAAAGTTATGGGGCTACAACCTAAATACAATTTTAAGACCATTAGTTGGAATGGACCGTTATGGAGTAACATTAAATAAAGAAGTAGAAGATGGCGTTACTATTTCTTCGTTATTAAAAAAAGGTTTGGATTTACCATATGACGATGGAACGACAAGTATCCAGATAGAAGATATTAAAGATAGTGTAGGTGATATGGCATATAAGTTAAATAGTAATCGTAGCCAAACATATAAATCGGTTCATGGATTTTCTAATTATACAATATCAGGCTTTTCCAATACAACATCAAAAACTACTCAAGTAAATAAGGGAGCAATTACAGAATATCCATATAAAATTGATGAAAACTTAGCAGTGTCATCCACCCATTCCCAATATTATCAACTAGCATTAGAAGTAGATGATGACAAAGATGGTATGAATGATATTGTTGTTTGGTATTGTTTAGCAGGAAGTCGTTATGACTGGTCACCAAATGATGTTAGAAATACTTACTATTTGTATAGTAAGGGTAATGTTTTATATACTGGTGTTGGACACTCCATGCAAAGTGATAAGGTTATGGAGAAAAAGTTGTTTGTTAATACAATTGTAGCAGCTTGGAGAGCAGGAAAATCAACACCTGATGTTAGTTTTGTAGAAGAATTTAATATTGATGCTAACGAACAAACGATTAAATATTATGGTGTAGACCAATTAGAAACAGTGGATAATAATATTATAAATAGAGATTTACAGCTTTATATTACCATTGATGATATTAAACTAATTCCTGGAACAACAGAAAATACATCTTCTGATTTGGCATTAGAATTGTTTATTGAAAGCGATAATGGAACTGTTGTTGATGGAATTACAGATACAAAGGTAGTACCATTAACGTTACAATCCCTAAAAAGCAAGACAAATACGGGAACAGAGGATAGTACTCAGCGGCAAGATGGTTCTTGGGTTGTTAAAAGTGGAATGATTTATGAAGCTATTGTAGAGGATATTACCCCGTATGTATCCAGTACAAATGGATATACTACACCAAAAATTTATGCAAGAGTTACTTCTAAATACCAATATTATGGTAAGCAAGAAATATCTGTAGGTGTGGCAAGTATTCAATTATATCAAATACAGCTATTTGATATGGATTAAAAGAGAAACATATTGTTATATAAAAAATAGAATTCTCCTCCTTTTGTTAGAGAAAAATAAGTCTAACAAAAGGGGGAATTTCTATATTTAAAAAAAAACTTTTTCAATAATAAAATTCGTAGTATAATAATAATAAGTTTAGCTACTTTTATATTCCTATGGAATGTTAGTTAAGCAGACACATATTATAAAATGTAAATCAAGGACAGCATAGAGAGACATCGTTTGTTAAACACAGTAACAATTAAAGGAGGTCTTTTATGGAAAAGATGGGTTTTGATAAGGAGACTTTTAAAAAACAAGTTATTAACAATGTAAAAGTATTATTTCGTAAAACAGTAAGTGAAGCGACAGAGGCACAAGTATTTCAGGCAGTATCATATGCAGTAAAAGATGTTATTATTGATGAATGGATTGCTACTCATGAGGCTATGGAGAAGCAAGATGTAAAAGTAGTTTATTATCTTTCTATGGAATTTTTAATGGGAAGAGCACTAGGAAATAACATAATTAATATGTGTGCAAGAGAGGAGATTAAAGAAGTTTTAGACGAGCTAGGATATGATTTGAATAAAATTGAGGATCAAGAACCTGATGCAGCACTTGGGAATGGTGGGCTTGGAAGATTAGCCGCTTGCTTTTTAGATTCTCTTGCTTCATTAAATTATGGAGCATATGGTTGTGGAATTCGTTATCGATATGGAATGTTTGCCCAAAAAATCGAAAATGGGTATCAGGTAGAAGTACCAGATTATTGGTTAAAAGATGGAAATCCATTTGAAATTCGTCGTGCAGAATATGCTTGTACAGTAAAATTCGGTGGATATGTGCGAGTAGAAAAAGATAAAAATGGAAGAGATAATTTTATTCAAGAAGGATATCAAGCCATTCGAGCAATTCCATATGATTTACCTATCGTAGGATATAATAATAATGTAGTAAATACCCTTCGTATTTGGGATGCAGAGGCAGTTTCTACATTTAATTTAGATTCCTTTGACCGTGGAGATTATCAAAAAGCAGTGGAACAAGAAAATTTAGCAAAAAATATTGTAGAAGTATTATACCCAAATGACAATCATTATGCAGGAAAGGAGCTTCGATTAAAACAACAATATTTCTTTATTTCTGCCAGCTTGCAAACTGCAATTAATAAATATAAAGAAGCTCATGATGATATTAAAAAGCTACATGAGAAGATAGTATTGCAATTAAATGACACTCATCCGACAGTAGCAGTGCCTGAACTTATGAGAATTCTAATGGATGAAGAAGGATTAGAGTGGGATGAAGCATGGGAAGTAACTACAAAAACTTGTGCCTATACAAACCATACGATTATGTCAGAAGCATTAGAAAAGTGGCCAATTGATTTATTCCGTCCACTTCTTCCTCGTATTTATCAAATTGTTGAAGAAATTAACCGTCGTTTTGTATTAGAAATACAACAAAAATATCCAAATGATGAAGAGAAAATTAGGAAAATGGCAATTTTATACGATGGTCAAGTGCGCATGGCTTACTTAGCTATTGTTGGTTCTTTTTCTGTGAATGGAGTTGCAAAACTTCATACAAAAATTTTAAAAGAGCAAGAGTTAAAAGATTTTTATGAAATGATGCCACAAAAGTTTAATAATAAAACAAATGGTATTACCCAAAGAAGATTTTTACTACATGCCAATCCCCTTCTTGCTCGTTGGATAACAGAAAAAATTGGCGATGGCTGGATTACTGATTTATCTCAAATTGGAAAGTTAAAAAAATGGGTAGACGATGAAGAGGCACAAAAACAATTTATGGAAATTAAGCGTGCCAATAAGATACGTTTGGCGAACTATATTAAAGAACATAATGGAATTGATGTAAATCCCGACTCCATTTTTGATGTTCAGGTAAAACGTTTACATGAATATAAAAGACAATTGTTAAATATTCTTCATATAATGTATTTATACAATCAGTTAAAGGAAAATCCAAAAATGGATTTCTATCCAAGAACATTTATTTTTGGTGCAAAGGCAGCAGCAGGATATCATCGAGCAAAACTTACCATTAAATTAATCAATGCAGTTGCAGAGGTTATTAACAATGATGAGTCTATTGATGGAAAAATCAAGGTTGTATTTATTGAAAATTATAGGGTATCCAATGGAGAGATTATTTTTGCTGCTGCAGATGTTAGCGAACAAATTTCCACTGCAAGTAAGGAAGCTTCTGGTACAGGAAATATGAAGTTTATGTTAAATGGAGCATTAACTTTAGGAACAATGGATGGTGCTAACGTAGAGATTGTAGAAGAAATTGGTGTACAAAATGCATTTATTTTTGGAATGAGCTCGGATGAAGTAATTTCCTATGAGAAAAATGGTGGATATGATCCAATGGAGATTTACAATACCAATGCAGAAATTAGAACAGTTTTAATGCAGTTAATTAATGGTTACTATTCTCCAGATAATCCAGAATTATTTAGAGATATTTACAATGCTCTTTTAAATGGATATGGAAGTGGAAAGCCAGATATATACTTTATTCTAAAGGACTTTATGTCTTATCATGAGGCTCATAAACGAGTAGAAATGGAGTTTAGAAACAGAAAAGAATGGGCAAGAAAAGCAATGATAAATACAGCAGGAGCAGGAAAGTTCTCTTCTGATAGAACCATTGAAGAATATGTAAAAGATATTTGGCATTTAGAAAAGCTTACAGTTAATATATAATAAAAAAGCAAGATAAAATCATAACACGAGATTTTATCTTGCTTTTTGCTTTCTTATTCTACCAATAATCCCTCTGGAGCAGTATAGTTAAAGACATAATCAATAAAAGATTCTATTTTATCTGCTCTTGTAGAATTTATTACAAAACCTACATATAAAGGTTCATTGGTTAAAAACTTCATTCCTTCTGTAAACTTTGTATTTGTAATTTCAATTAGACAAGGAATGGTTTCGCCTTCATCTGTTACAGCAGTAGCAATTTTATCCTTGTATGCATTATAAGTTTCTTCAGATAATACTTCTTCTAAATTAAAAAATGCTCCCATATTTGAGGAAATATCATCAATAGTATCTTTTGGTGCAATAATAAAGTCTACTTCCTTTGCAGCAATATTGGCTTGTAATGAAATAGAAGTAGAATAATTCATCTCAGCCATACTAGGATCATCTAAGTCCATTGTTAAATTTGATTGTAAGGAAAGGTTATAATCATTCATATCTACTCCTAAGTAATCGCAAAAAGTAGTTTTAAAATAGTCAGATCCATTTTCAAGACCACTTACTGCATTAATAGCCATGCCATTATAAATAACTGGTTTATTATTTTCAATCCAAGCACTTGCAAACGTCCAAATACAAACAACTACTATAATAATTCCAAGAAAAAAGAATTTATAATATTCCCATATATAACCTGGGATTTCTCGTTTGTTCATCTCTTTTAGCTTTTTTAATTCTCCCTTTAATCCTTGTTTTCCTTCTGGTCTTCGTTCTACTGGATCCATAAATTTACTCCTTTAATATTCTAAATATTGTAGATAGATTGTATATTACAAATAAATACTTATGAAGTATTGTAGCATAAAAAGTGATTATTGTGGTAAAAAAATAATAAAAAATAGATAAATTTAATTTAATTATTTGCAATTTAGTTAGGAATCATTTATAATAACTTATATTGTAAATGGAAGATAATCTATGCTATGTTTACAATCATAGAAATAAAATATGGCAATAGTTTTTTACAAAGTATAAAAGATAGGATGAGAGGTAGATTATGGGACGATTATTTGATTTGAACAATCCGTTTTGGAATTTTATGGGTAAGCTAGTAGATGTAGCCTGGCTTAATATTTTATGGTTTGTTTGTTGTATACCAATTATAACAATAGGACCTTCAACAACAGCATTGTATTATGTTATGTTAAAGTTAGTGAAGGACGAAGAAGGAAAGCTAACAAGAAGTTTCTTCCATTCCTTTAAGCAAAATTTTAAGCAAGGTATGATTATTGGATGTATTATGATAGCAGTAGGAATTTTCTTTGGATATGATATTTACTACTATTTCCAACAAAAAACAACTGTTGGTTTTGTTATCGCTATATGTCTTATAGGATTAACAAGTGTGTATGTATGTATGTCAATGTATATCTATCCAATTTTAGCACGTTTTGATAATACAGTAAAAAATTTATTTCGTCATACATTTTTAGTATCTATTAGACACTTACCAAAGACAATTTTAATGGTAATCATAACAGTAGCAGTTACTGCATTACAGTTATTTGTACCTTTCTTAATTGTACTTGGATATGGTTTAGCAGCATTTTTAAATTCATATTTATTAGTAGGTATTTTAGAGCAGTATATGCCAAAGGAGGAATTGCCTCCAACCCCAGAACAATTGGCAGAAATGGGAGGAGTAGACCCATCAATGGTTACTGCCATGGAAGATAAATAACATTTAGTTCATTCAGAATTAGAAAGTTACTAGCAAATTTAATCTAGTAACTTTCTTTTTAGTTTTTTATGAAAAATTTTGATTTTGGTAATCTTTTGGTGAAATTCAGTTGTTTTTTTAAATACTTTGCAAAAATAAAAGGAGCTTTCAAAATCAAGTTGTTCTGTTATTTTTTATATGGAAGCACTTACGAGAATGGCGAAAAATTGGAATTCATACTGGTAATAAATAATATTAGCCGATATAAAAGGAGAAGTTATGAAAGCAATTAAGCAGTTTCTAAAAGAATACAAAGAAACCATTTATGAGGAAGCATTTCGTATATGGGATGAGCCAATGCCTAAGTTAACAAAGGAATTATTTGATATTTATGAACAGACAGGAAATAGGCTGATATATGAAAATATATATTTTTTAAGAAGAAAATATGTAATGATTTTTGGCTTATTAGCATGGCTTGAAAAAAATAATCCTACAACAAAGGTAAAATATAAATTGGTTATTGAAAAATTAGAGTGCATACTGATAGATATTTGTGAGGAAATATGCTGGGCATTGCCTGCTCATGTGGATTGTAAAAAAGAAAACTGGGAAATTACCATAGAGTTGTTTGCTTCAGAAACAGCACAAACATTATCAGAGATTCTTTTTATGGTAGGTGATGATATAAATTCCAATGTAAAAAATAAAGTAACCAGTGAAGTGTTTCGAAGAGTTCTCAATCCTTTTTTCTCATCACAAGTTCCATATGACTGGTGGGAACAATGTGACTTAAACTGGTGTGCAGTATGCAATGGTGCTATTGGTAGTGCAGCCATGTATTTAATGAAAGATGAGCCAGAAAAATTAAAGAAATGTTTAAATAGAGTGACAAATTCTATGAAATATTATTTGGATGGTTTTTGTGAAGATGGTACCTGTATGGAAGGATTATATTATTTTACATACGGTTTTACTTATTTTACTGGTTTTGCATATCAATTACGACAATATACAAAAGGAGTAGTTAATTTGTTTCATAACCCTAAGGTTGAAAAAATAGCTTCCTTTCAGCAAAAATGTTATTTTAAAAGCGGAAAAACAGTTAGCTTTTCTGATGGAAGTGAAGAAGACCACTATCATATAGGGTTAACCTGCCGCTTAGCAATTGAATATGAAACGGTGTATGTACCAAATATACGTTTTGCATCAAAACTGTTAGATGATCATTATTGTCGTTTTATGGGGGCATTTAGAAATATTATCTGGGCAGAAGAATATATAAAATCTGCTCAGAGGAAAAATGATAACATAAATGACAATAAGAAAGTAATATTAGAAAATGCTCAGTGGGCTATTTATGAAAATAAATCTGGAATTGGAATGGCAGTCAAAGGTGGACATAATGATGAACCTCATAATCATAATGATATAGGTAGTTTTATGTATATAAAAGAGGATGAAATATTTTTGCCAGACTTAGGAGCAGGAGAATATACAAAAGAATATTTTCATGAGGGCAGGTATCATATTTTTTGTAACAATTCCTTTAGTCATAATGTGCCAGTTATTAATGGGATGGGACAGCAGGAAGGAAGAGAACATTGTTGTAGCCAGTTTCAGGTTAATGAAAGTGGAGCTATTTGTTTAGAAATTTCAAATGCATATAAAAAAGATATAATAGAAAAACTATACAGAAGGATGGACTTTAGTTTTTTAGAAGGAACCCTTACTATTATAGATGAGTTTTATGGAAAAGAGAATTTATGTATAACAGAAAATCTTATTTCTTATATAAAACCTATTATTGATGGGCAGGATTTTATTTTAAATGGTAAAAAAAATAATTGCCGTATAAAGACCAATGGATATAATTTAAGTGTTATTCCAGTGGATCATGCACTTCACAATGGAAAGCATATTACAGTATATCGTATGTGTTGGAATATTAAGATAATAAACGAAAGAGGGAAAGCTACAATTTTTATTCAATAAAATATACAATAGGGTAGGAAAAATCCTACCCTATTGTAGCATAAATTTTACATTCTTATTTTCGGCAAAGTTAGCAGTGCTATATAAAATCAAAATGTCTGTAATATTATTTTCTTCTAATAATGCTTCAATACTGCTTTTGTAATAGCGTAAATCTATCATAGTAACACTATTAAAGTGGTTACTAGTAAAAGGAACAAAACAATGGGCATAAGAATCTTTAATAACTAATAGGTTACGGTCATTATAAAAATCTTTTGAAACATTAGAAGAAGGTGTTGTTTCTACTTTAATATATGGGTGATTTCCACGCATATAATAAGTATACTTATCCCTAGTATTAAGGGCAGAGTCATCAAAAAATGTTTCAAAAGTAGCTCCTGTTTCATCAGTAATTTTATAAGTAAAAGAATCTTTTGGAGAAAAAGAAACCATTGAATCAGGAGGCACCGTATCACTTACTTTAGCAGCAATTGTTCCATAAAAATTGTTATCTACTGTGGTGATTGTAAAATCATCAAAGGATAAAGGAGTAATTCCAATAGATTTTGCCCATGCACAATACCCATAATATGCACCAAGCATTGTCCAATGATGGTCGGTTCGATAGTAAATGGATTCATGTTTCTTTTCTAATAAAGTAGAGTACATATCCACCCAGTTATCTTCCGATACAGAATTTTTAATAGCATTTAAGTAAAGTCTTTGGTCATAAGGGGTAGCATATAAGGGTAATTTATCTGTTAAAATAGTACTAGCAGTAGGAATAATTACAGTTTTTAGATTTATTGGTCGGCTATAATTATTAATTTTTTCAGAAAAACGTTGTAAGTAAGAAATATTGTCCAGTGCTAGTGACGATGTAAATAAGGATTCGGAATAATTCTCAATTAAATAATCATCTTTAGCAAAAAAAACATTATTAATGTCTTGCTTAAGCATAAGTCGTTCTGTTTTTGTTTTTATACCAATCCATTGGTCACGAAAAATAAATTGGTCTGTAATAAAAGTTTCGTATTCTTTCATATAACTACCATTTAGCACATTATCTAGGGAAAGAGTGGGTTTACTTGCTAAATAACGATTTTCTTTTTCAGAAAAAGTAACGGGCTTTTTAAATAAACTAGCGATAGTAATGCCAAAAATAAGAATACAAAAGAAAAAAACAATTTTTTTATTTCCCATAATTTCCTCCATATACTTATTAGAATCTAAAATATAAAAATGGATTGTAGGTAGCATCCACTAAGTATGCAACACATAGTAAAAATACAATAGCATAAAAAATACATCTAGAAATAACTATTTTGTTAGAAACATTGTCTTTATTGTATGGAAGTATTGTGTTCATTATTTTGGCAGGGATAGGGGTCGAAGCAAAGCATAATATAACAATAAGTATAATATTATTATATAGTAGATATAAAAACTGGGTATTCCATAAAGATATAGAGGATAGCCCAAACATATGCTTTAAGTAATTAATACCCATAGGTAAAGAGTCAAAGGCAAAAATAACCCAACCAATTAAAACGATAATAATAGAGTATAAATGGGAGAATACACTTGGAAGTTTTTCTAAAAATTTTAATAAAAATGCTTTCTCTATCATTAAAATAATTCCAAAATAAACACCCCACAGAACAAAGTTCCAACTAGCACCATGCCAAAATCCAGTTAAAAGCCAAACAATAGCTATATTGATAAATTGACGCTTTAACCCTTTTCTATTGCCGCCTAATGGAATATAGACATATTCGCGAAACCATGTTCCAAGAGAGATGTGCCAACGTCTCCAAAATTCTGTAATACTTTTAGAAATATAAGGGTAATCAAAATTCTTTAAAAATCGAAAGCCAAACATATGGCCAAGTCCAATTGCCATATCTGAGTATCCAGAAAAGTCAAAATAAATTTGAAATGCATAGCAAATAATTCCAAGCCAGGCAGTTAAAATAGATTGTTGTCCCAAGCTCATAGTAGAGATTTGATCCCATAGTTGACCAATGTTATTGGCAAATAATATTTTTTTTCCAAGTCCAATCATAAAGTAGTGAATTCCAACAGCAAATTCATCATAGGTGCAAGTGCGTTCATTTAATTGCTTTGCAATTGTTTTATATTGGACAATAGGGCCAGCAATGAGTTGAGGGAAAAGTGCTACATATGCACCAAAGGATATAATATTTTTTTGAGCTTTGGCATTGCCACGATAAATGTCTATTGTATAGGACATTGTTTGGAATGTATAAAAGGAAATTCCAATTGGAAGGGCTAATTGGAAAATTGGAAGATTAAGAGAGAAAATAGAATTAATACTTCCTATAAAAAAGTCCCAATATTTAAAAAATCCAAGTAAACTTAAGTTTATAATAGCAGATATAATGACACAAAGCCTTGCTTTACTCTTTAGATTTTTAGATAAATAATGGGATACGAAAAGCCCAAGTGTATAATCTACAATAGTGGAAAATAGCATTAATACAATATAAATTGGTTCTCCCCAAGCGTAAAAAATTAGACTAGATAAAAATAATAATGTATTTCTTGCCTTTTTTGGGGCTAGAAAATACATTATTAGTACTATTGGGAGAAATCGAAATAAAAATAGTAGGCTACTAAAAACCATAGGTAACTCCCTTCAAAATAATTTATATGGCACATTTATTGTACAATGGAAGTAACTGAAAATGTGCCGTCTGAATAACTTAATAGTAAGCTAGTAGGAATATTTTCTTCTAGCTTATCAGGATATATAGACGATAGCATATCTATATTTATTTGAAGATAGATAGTAGAAGGTATGTTAGCTGGTGAGTAAGTAACTTGTAATGTAAAGCTACAAGTAGTAGTGGTATACTGAATATCATGTAACTTTCCTTCTACTAATATCTCCGTTGGTAATGTTGTAGTTGAAAAATTGTTATTACCAGACATATTTGATCGTTCTTGTGAAAATTGAGCAACTTTGGGGGCAGAAGACTGGTTTGAGGTTAAAGTGTTTCTATATATGCAAGTACCTATAATAAGAGTAAAGGAAGCACAAAGTAACAGAGTAGGGCGCTTCCAATTCAAACGCTTTTTATTATCATTTTTCGTTGCATCTAATTTGGCAGAAGCTTTTTCATAGATTCCCTTCATAAATTCTTCATTACTTTTCATGTTTGTACCCCGTTTTTACTAATTCTTTTTCCAACGATTTTCTTGCGCGATAAATAAGAATTTTAACTTGTGGAAGTGTTTTTTGTAAAATTTTTGCTGCATCTTTATAAGAAATATCTTCTAAATCAATGAGTGTAATAATTTGTTGATACTCTGGTTTTAATTTATTTAGAGCAGTAAATAATATAGTTTTATCTTCTTTTGAGAAAAGCTGTTCTTCCAATAAATTTCTATCTGCTAAAGTTTCTATTTCGTCTATGGAAGTGTAATCTGGTTGTTTTCTTAAAAAGTCAATAGCTTTAAACTTTCCAATTGTAAACAAATAGGTTTTAAAATTTTTATTAACTTGAAATCGTTCTTTATGTATAAAAATTTCAACAAATGCGTCTTGAGCTAGATCTTCTGCCGTATCTATATTGTTTACATATTTTTGCAAAAAATATATAAGATGGTTTTTATATCTAAGAACAAGACGCTCAAATCCTAATATATCACCGTTTAAAAATGCAATATAATCTTCTTTATCATCTATATTTATATTCATGAATAACTCCTATGAGCGTCACAATGAAAACTTTGTTCTAGGTGGGGACGCTTCTTTATGTATATACTAGTTCTGTTAGTATAACACATAAATAGGATTCATAAAACTAACAATTATTCAAAAAAACTATTAATAATATCTACAGCTTTTTGGTTTTGTTCCTTAGCAGATGCAAGAATTTCTTCATCTGTTTCGGCATCCATACTAGGTGTTCCTAACATAACAAAAAATACATAATTATCTTTTTTTATTACTTGTGATGCTTGAATTTTAATTTGAGTCATTGGGTATTGCATAGAATCATTTTTTAAAGTGTCTTGGTAGTTTGTAAGAGCAGCTAACACAGCATCTGCTTGTCCTTCTTTTGCATGAACAGCAACAAACTCATCACTTTGTGCACTAATAATAGACATTTGAGCTATTACTTCTTCGTACATATCACTTGTTAAGCCATAACGGTCTTTGTATAAATCTTCGATAGAAGCATACATATCACCAAATAAAGTAAGATTAATATCTTGTGCAGTGTAGTCTTCACCATATGTTTCTGTGATAGATGTTTTTAATTGATTTAAATCAATTACTTTGGACTCTTTTTTTTGAGAGCAGCCTACAGTTGCAATAGCAAGTATAGCAACTAATAAAAAACTAAATAGTTTCTTCATGTTATATAACCTCCTGTTTTACTGGTTTATCCAGTGTATTATACTTATTATTCGTATAAAAAGGAAAAAGGTTACACCTAATAAAAAAATTTATAAAACAAAAAGCAAAAAATAGTAAAGAAGTATCATATATTTTCATAACGAAGCATATATTTATATAAGGTTTTATTTGGCTATGAGAATATTAGGAGGTGCATATGGAACTATTAAAGAGAAATATACATATGAATAAATCGAAAGGAAAAGTGATTTCACAAATTACACTAGATGAAGATTTTAATTTGCCAGAAAATAAATTGGATATGAATTCAATTATTTTAAAGCAAGCAGATATTGTATTAGAGTCAGTAAAGCCATCGGATGAAAAGGTAGGATTAAAAGGAAAGCTTCAATTTGAAGTGTTATATGGAACCGAAGGTAGCGTAAATAGTGGAGAAAATTATACAGGATTTTTGCCATTTGATGAAACAATTAATGTACCAGAGCTAGGGATAAAAGACCATATACAAACAAAATGGGAAATCGAAGATATGACTGCAACAATTATTAATTCTAGAAAATTAAGAATAAGTGCAATTATAACTTTTGAAGTAAGAGGAGAAACATTGTATGAAGAGTCAGCAGCCTATGGCGTAGAGGGGAATGATGACATTCAAACAAAATCAAAGCTATTAGATGTAATTCAAATAAAACAACAAAAAAAAGATACATATCGTATAAAGGAAGAAATGGAAATTCCTAGCAATAAGCCAAATATTGACCGTTTGCTATGGAGAGGATTAGATTTAAGAAGCGTAGAGTGTAAGCCGTCTACTGATAAACTAGTAATTTCAGGAGAGGTAGTGTTATTTGTTATTTATAAAGGAGAAGAAGATCACATTCCAATTCAATGGATGGAAAAAAACGTATCATTTCATGGAGAGGTAGATGCACCAAATTGTAATATTTCTATGATTTCAGCAACGAAAGTATCCTTAATTCATAAGGAAATTGAAGCAAAGCCAGATTATGATGGGGAGAACCGTGTTGTTAGCCTAGATGCTGTACTAGAGCTAGATATTAAATTGTATGAAGAAGAATCGGTAGAAATATTAAGCGATATGTATGCTACCACAAAGGAGGTAGTACCAAAGTATGGAGAAGCCTGTTTTGAAAGTCTTCTTGTAAAAAATGTAGCAAAGTGTAAGGTGTCTGATAAAATTAAAATTGCAGAGGATAGTAAAATTTTACAAATTTGTCATAGCAATGGCTGTGTAAAAATTGATAGAGTTAGCGTAGAAGAGGATGGGTTAAAAGTAGAAGGGGCAATTAGCGTTTCTTGTCTTTATATGTCAGCAGATGATAAATCACCAATGGGAACATTTCAAGGAGCCATTCCATTTTCTCATCTTATAGAAGCTGGAAATGTAACCAAGGATTGTGTTTATGAATTAATGCCTTATGTGGATCAGCTAACTACCGTTATGTTAGGAACAGATGAAGTAGAAGTAAGAGGGGTTATTACAATTGATGCTTTTGTATTAAATAAAGTAATAGAACCCATCCTAACAAATGTAGCAGTACAGCCATTTGATGAAAAAAAGAGAGAAGCCATGCCAGGAATTGTTGGATATATTGTAAAGTCTAACGATACACTTTGGGATGTTGCAAAACGATTTTCTACTACACCAGAAGTAATTATAGAAACCAATGGCTTACCAGGAGATCAGTTAAAGTCAGGGGAACGTATTTTAGTTGTAAAGAAAGGAGAAAATTTATAAAATAGTAGCAATAAAAGAAAAGCTACATATAATAAGGTATGAAACGAAAGCAGCTAAGAAAAAATTCGCAATCAGACTTTTTTACAACGAGCTGCTCGTTTTCAAACCTTTTATAGTCTGGTGCTTTAGATAGATAGAGTTGAAGAAAATGGGTACCCATTGATTCCTTCAACTCTTTACATACAATTATTTTTGAGAAAGATATTCGTTGATAGTAGATAATATTTTGTCTGCGTCCATACCATGTACCATGGCAGCTTCTTCTAATGATTCACCTTGAGCAGATGGACAACCTACACAGTGCATTCCACTTGCCATTAAGATTCCTGCAATACCTTGATCTAATTGAAGTAATTCTCCAATTAACATATCTTTACTTGCTAAAGCCATTTTAAAGTCCTCCTTAAATTAATAACTTCATTGTTCAAATCTATTTTGTTTTCTCGATAAAATTATAACAAACCAATAGAAAACAAATTCATAATACTTCCATTTTACTATAAAAAATACCATTATCAAAAAAAATAATAATTTAAAAATGATTTGATAATACTAATAGAGTAGCTCTAAATAATAAATATTATTTGAAAAATAATTATCTAATTTAGAACAAGCTAAGAAGTATAAAGCTGTAGTACAACTATATTTGATTTATGGAACAATGTATATATAGCCATGGGAAAGTATTATATATAGTATTTCCCAACTGTTTCATTATAATACGAATTTAGTAGAAATGCAATTATTTTGCTTTATAAAAGCAAATAAAAGATCTTATAGTGTTTTGTTTTTATAGTTGGAATTTTTATAATATAAAATAATTATAAATTTTGTATACTGTATTCAAAAAAATACAATCTAAGTCTTGACGTTTTTAAGTAGTAATCATATAATGAAAGAGGATTTAAGGATAGCAAAATTAAAAATAAAATTAACCTAAAGAAATTACAATTTTGCTATTAGATTATATACATGCTAATAAATTAACAATTTGATTTGTTAGTATAACAAATTTATCAAGTATTAATTTACTCAGATTTTAGGAGGAATAACAAAATGAGAACAGAATGGACAGGTTTCACTGGTGGTAAGTGGGAACGTGAAGTAAACGTTAGAGACTTTATCCAAAAGAACTACACACCATATGATGGCGATGAAAGCTTTTTAGCAGGGCCTACAAAGGCAACAGAAGAATTATGGGCACAAGTAATGGAATTATCTAAGAAGGAACGTGAAGCAGGTGGTGTTCTTGATATGGACACAAAGGTTGTTTCTACAATTACTTCTCATGGTGCAGGATACCTTAACAAAGAAAAGGAAACAATCGTAGGTTTCCAAACAGATGAACCATTTAAGCGTTCATTACAAC
>CALWGN010000016.1 GCA_944380055.1 uncultured Lachnospiraceae bacterium | reverse complement strand
ACAAAAATCTTGCATTTAAAATCATATTTATTATTTATATGTTTACTAACACATTGGCGTTAGGGTATGTAGGAATTACTATTAACTGGTTATTTCTGCCTATCCTCATATGGGCAGTTGTTCTTATCATTTCAGATATTAAGAACAAATCTTTTTTCATAAAGAATCACTGGATGTTTTTTTATGGATTAAATCTTTTAGTGTCTACAATTCTAAATTCATATAGCAATTTGTTATCCTATATTATTGCTGCAATGCAGTTAGTTATTTTTATTCTTATCTTTTACCCTAATGGAAGAAGAAAAGCGGGTGAACTCGAAAGAGAGTTAAGTATTATAATTCCATTGGTTAATGTGTTAGTGGGAGCTGCAGGTCTCATATCCTTGGTCATGTTTTTCTATGGATTTTCCAGTGTAAAAAATGGGCAAATTCTTGGCATTATGGGAGGAAACCGACTCTTTGGAATCTACTTTAATTGTAATCCGGCTGCATTTTTAAGCTGTATCACTATATTAATGGCAATTTACGGAATTACTCGTCAATATAGGGGGAGAGCCTTATATGGAATGAATATTGTTATTCAAGTAGCCTATATTTGGCTTAGCAAATGCCGTGCGGCCACTATTATATTGCTATTAATTACTAGTTGCCTAATTACTTATCATTTTATAAAAGGAAAGCAGTATAAAACTTGGAAAAACTGTATTATTTTTCTTGGGGTAGTTGTAGGTGTGATAGTAGCAGGCGTTGTATTAGAGGAAGGTGTTGTATGGTTTCAGAAGCTACGTGGAACCTATGTGGAACAACAGAGCCGTTTTCAGTTGGGAAGGATTATAGAGGCTGTAAAGCTATTAGTAACTGGAACAAAGGAAAATATACAAAGAGCGGTAGAAATTTTAAATAGAGTTTCCAGTGGACGTATTGATTTATTAGAAACAGGATATGAAGTATGGAAAGAATATCCCATTTTAGGTGTTGGTGCTAACAATTTTAAACGAATTGGGATGGCAATTACCTCTGGAACTACAGTAAAAGGAGCACAGGTTGTTCACACTCATAATGTATTTGTGGAAGCATTGGTGACAACAGGAATTGTAGGCTTTGTTATCTGGATGAAATTTTTTATACAGGCAGTAAAGGTGATTGCAAGGGCTATTAAGAATTCACTTAAGAATATGGATAACAGGTATGTAATATTTACTCTTATTGTTGTTAGTGAGTTCATAGGTGGATTGTTTGACTATGGTGTATTTTATATTTATAGCTTATCTGCGACGCTCGGGTGGATGTTTTTAGGGTATTTGTATCAGAGGTATGAAGATGAGTAGAATGAGAGATGTTTATTACCATAAGAAGAGTAGTAATTGGTGTATATGTTTTATGAGAAATTCCATTTAAATGTGATTAACAACTTATTACTTGGATTCAAGACCACAAAAAGGTATTTATGAATATAAAAAGAGATATACTAGATATGTATTAGCTAGATATAGATTTAAGATTTAAGAAACAATTCGAAAAAATAGGAGTTTATGTATTAGAGTAAAGTGCAAATATTCTATTGAGCATAAAGAGTAGTTAATACCGGAACTAAAAAGTGGAACATAATAAGTAATGAAGAGAAAAAGATTTTGTATAGATATCTACTGGAGGAAAAAGATTGATGTAAATAAATCTTGTTCAAAATGTGAGACTAGTAAGGTGTATAGGTAATAGTGTATATTTGAGTTAAGAAATAAGGCTCTGACTATGTAGATTGCACATAATTAGAGCCCCAAATACATATTTTACAGGATAAAGAATTAAGAATTAGATATAAAGTTAGAAAAATTTCTTATGGAATTATAGAAAAGGTATTATTGCATTGGTTGGAAATTTTCTAGAAGGTTTTTTTAATATTATCCATGTAATATGTTTCTATATTTTCTTTATTAATAATCTTTTGATAATTATAATCAATCATAATATTTCCGTTTTTAGAATATAATCTACTTAAAAAATAATTATCTTTATTTTCATAAGTAACTATAAATATACGAAAATAAGATCCATTACTCTCAAATTAATATTTATTAGTTATATCATTTTCATTGGTTACATTTTCAATAATAATCTTGTAATTTACTCGTTCTAATTCATGTTGGCTTGCAAGGAAATAGATGCAAAATAATGTAATTGTAAAAGTTACAATTATGACTAATATAGTAAAAAGTATTTGGCGACTCAAAGTAAGATTGTTAGAAATATGATTAGTGTTTGAACTTTTATTTCTTTTTTCTTTTTTTCACGACAAACGTATGAGTAAATAAATTGTTAACGGGGCTGTTGCAAAATAGATGAATAATCTATGGAGCAACAGCTCCTTTGTTGCCCAAAAATAGAAAAGCAGGCTCCAAAGAACCTGCAATTCATGATATAATTAATTATGCTACTAAATAACCATACCACTAAAAATTATACCGAACTTGGTGAAATTTATCAACTAGTTTTACCACTTTGTTAGGAAGGTTTGATTCTAGAAGATGAATCTGTCAGACTGCTGAGTCACGAATTGGAGGAATTAGATTACACTTTGCTGTATCAGGCTTACTCTGCCAAAGGCAGAAATCCGGCAGTTGACCCAAAGACCATGTTTAAGATTCTGACCTATGCGTATTCACAAAATATTTATTCAACCAGAAAAATTGAAACAGCCTGTTTTTTTAAAAAGTGCTAATATGACATAAATTCAAAAATCACCTCATATAATTAATCAAAAAGTGTAGGAGAGTAGCACCATGAAACAATATTTATTTATTGCAATATTTGTTATTAGCTTTTTAATGTATGGGTGTAGTAGCGAGGCAAAAAAAGAGAAAATTGAGGATTTAGATTTTACTGTTGTAGAGGAAAATGAAATACCAGAAGAACTAAAAACAGTAATAGAAGAAAAGAAAGAAGCCAAGTTTCATATGTCGTATAGCAACAAAGATAAGTTGTACATAATTGTAGGGTATGGAGAGCAAGCAACTGGTGGATATAGTATTGAGGTTCCAACTTTATATCGAACAGAAGCCTCTATTGTTATTGATACAAATTTAATTGGTCCAACAGGGGAGGCACTAGCAAAGAAAAGCTATCCTTATATTGTTATTATGACCCAGTATCGGGATTTACCAGTAGAGTTTCAGTAATTTTATACCTTAAGCGCAGAAAATATAGAAATAATTAAAATATGGTGAGGGTGTTTCAAAAACATTTAGTTTAATGATTTTGAAACACCCTCTTTTCTGATTTTTTATAGAGATTTCATATCAGTTTAGTATAAGAATATGGTTATATAAGAACAATTATTTTTAGACATAATTTTTAGGAGTTTTTTTATAAGGTATATTTTTAAGTATTGATATATATTGGTTTTTAGAATTACATATGTTATAATATATTTAAGGTGATAACATATGAAAGTTACAATGGGTAGAGGCTATGTATATTCTTTACAGTACCACATAGTATGGTGTGTAAAATACAGATAAAGACCATATACATTTGCTTATCAACTGTTCACCACAACATTATATACCAAACATAATGAAAGCAATGAAAGGAGTTTCTGCTCGCTTGCTTATGAAAGAATTTGGTGATATCTTAAAAAAACAGTTGTGGGATGGACATCTTTGGAGTCCGAGCTATTTTGTAGCTACAGTATCGAAACAAACAGAAGCTCAAATAAGAACATATATTCAAAATTAAAAAGTAAAGTGAGATGAGATTATGGAAAAAGCATATAAGTATAGAATTTATCCAAATAAAACACAAAAAATACAACTAGCAAAAACATTTGGATGTGTTCGCTTTGTCTATAATCATTATCTTGCTTTTCGTATAGATGCATATGAAAGGATGAAAACGTCACTGAACTATTATGATTGTGCCAATGACCTTAAAAATCTCAAATCGAAGTTTACTTGGTTAAAAGAAGTAAATGCTACGGCTCTTCAATCTTCCCTTAGAGATTTAGAACGTGCATATAATAAATTTTTTTAGAGAACATGCTGGTTATCCAAAATTTAAAAGTAAGAAAACTCACAGATATTCGTATCAATCTAAGTGTGTCAACGATAACATTCAGTATTTTGGTAAATATATCAAACTTCCTAAATTAGGTAAGGTAAAAACGAAAAATAAATTAATACCTCAAGGAAGAATACTGTCAGCTACCATCTCTCAGGAACCTAGTGGCAAATACTATGTCAGTCTTTGTTGTACTGACATAGAAGTTACTGCCCTATCTGTAGCCAATAAGAATGTTGGAATAGATTTGGGTATTAAGGAGTTTGCAATTACAAGCGATGGAGAGAAGATGAAAAATCCGAAGTATTTACAACAATCGCTGGATAAACTTGCAAAATTGCAAAGAGAATTGTCTCGAAAAACAAAAGGTGGTTCGAATTGGAATAAAGCAAGAATAAAGGTTGCTAGACTTCAAGAACATATTGCAAATCAAAGAAACGATTACTTGCAACAATCATCTACTCGATTGATTAGAGAATATGACATAATCTGTATCGAGGACTTACAAGTAAAACATATGATAAAGAATCATAAACTTGCAAGGAATATTGCAGATGTATCATGGTCTGAGTTTACAAGACAGTTGAAATATAAAGCCGAGTGGTATGGTAGACAAGTAATAAAAGTGGATAAGTGGTTTGCAAGCTCTCAGATTTGTAGCTGTTGTAACAAACAATTTCCTATTACAAAAAATCTATCGGTGAGAACATGGGTATGTCCAAACTGTAAGGTTACACTAGATAGAGATATTAATGCAGCGAAGAATATATTAAACAAAGGGTTAAGGATAATGATAGCATCTTAGAATAATATGTAAAACCGTTGGAACAACGGAGTTAGCTTGGTAAAAAAGGTTTCACTAGAAGCCTATTCCCAAGAATCTCGTCACTTTAGTGATGAGAGGTTCAAATGCTTGACTTTCCTACATAGAAAAAATACAATAAAGCATAGTGAATAAGTATAATGTGATAGTTAATACTTGAATTTAGAAAGAGGAAAGTTAAATGAGACCAGAAAAAACAAGTAAAAAAAAGAAGTACGATGAGTATGAAAAAAAAGAAAGAAAAAAAGTAGTTTATAAGACAGAAAAAAATACAAAAAAATCAATAAAAGGAAATATAGTAGAAAAAGCTAGTAATAAAAATCAACAATCTAAGAAAAACACCAATAATCAGTACGAAAAATTTAATAAGACAAAAGAAAGTAATGCCCTAGAGACAAAAGGAAAGAAAAAAGCAAAAGATGGAAATATTTGTCCTGTATATAGAAAGTGTGGAGGTTGTCAGTATCAAGGTGTTTCTTATATAGACCAATTAAAAGAAAAACAGAAATTAGTACAAAAGTTAATTGGTGGATATTGTAAAGTTCATCCAATTATAGGGATGGAGGACCCACTTCATTATAGGAATAAAGTTCATGCTGTATTTGATAGAGATAAAAAAGGTAATCCAATTTCAGGCGTTTATGAAGCAAAAAGCCATCGTGTGGTACCAGTAGAAGTATGTATGATAGAAGATAAAAAGGCAGATGAAATTATAGGAACCATTAGAGGAATGCTAAAGTCCTTTAAAATTAAAACATATGATGAAGACACCCAATATGGTTTATTACGCCATGTATTAATTAGAAAAGGGCATATTAGTGGAGAAATTATGGTTGTATTAGTAACTGCTTCACCGGTATTCCCATCAAAAAATAACTTTGTAAAGGCGTTAAGAGCTATTCATCCAGAGATTACAACAGTAATACAAAATGTAAATGGCAGAGGCACTAGTATGGTATTAGGTGACAAAGAAAATGTATTATATGGAAAAGGATATATTGAAGATACTTTATGTGGTTGCACTTTTAGAATATCTTCTAAATCTTTTTACCAAATTAATTCCGTACAAACAGAAGTACTTTATAACAAAGCAATTGAGCTAGCAAATCTTACAGGAAAAGAAAGAGTAATTGATGCTTACTGTGGAATTGGAACCATTGGTATGGTTGCAGCAAAGAAAGCTGGCGAAGTAATTGGGGTAGAGCTAAATAAAGACGCTGTAAAAGATGCCTACTCCAATGCAAAGAGAAATAACATGGAAAATATCAAATTTTACCAAGGAGATGCAGGAGAGTTTTTATGTAAGTTAGCAAGTGGGGGAGAGGACGTAGATGTTGTATTTATGGACCCACCAAGAAGTGGTAGTACAGAAACATTTATCAATGCACTTGCTGTCATGGCACCAAAGAAAGTAGTATACATTTCTTGTAATCCAGAAACGTTAGCAAGAGATTTGGCATATTTAAAGAAAAAAGGATATCAGGCAAAGGAAGCTTATCCAGTAGATATGTTCCCATATACAAATCATGTGGAGTGCGTAGTGCTATTGTCAAGAGCCATGAAATAGAGGTTTGGAATATATTGAACACGAATCACTTTTTCATAGTTTTATTCTAGAAAGGAAAAGGGAGTATCTGATAATTATTATTACGTTTATGTAAGTTAGAAGAAATGATAGCTACTTATTGATATAGTAAAAAGTTTACTAGAATATCCATTCAAAGGATTCTAGAAAGATTTTTCTAAATATAAAATAGTAATAGTAGCTTTTTTATAGAGGAGATTTTTGTAAAAATAATGTTATAAAAAACTCCTTTCCCTGTTATAAAAGCAGGATAGGAAGAATATCAATGTAATAAAAGGTAAAAATTTTTGGTATTTGGATAAATATTTTTAAATAAATCATTTTGGTATTGATAAAATACAAAAAAAATGCTAAATTATGGTACATAGATTATTTCAAAAAGAAAAATATAAAAAATTATAGAAAAAAATATAAAAAATTATAGAAAGAGAAGTTAGAAACATGAGAAAACGTAAATATATGAGAAAATCTACACAAATGTTAATGTTAATGATGTTACTATATGGTGTAAATCAAGGTAGCCATACAGTCATGGCAGCTGGTGTAGAGAACACAGCAATTCAAACAACAATTAATACACAAGAAGTTCAATTATTAAGTGAACAAACTATCATCCAAGGAGCTATGGAATTAAAGGACGTTACAAGTCAAACAATTTACCATGTAAAAGAAGATGGTAGTTTAGAAGAAGTTTCCATTCTTGATATTACAAATGGAATTCCAACCGATATGAATAACTATTATGTAGTTATTGAAATGGAAGACTTACCTGACTTTTATGCAAACATTAAGGAATTTCGTAAAGAAGATAATAAGCTAGTAGCTGTAATTGAACATAAAGATTTAGTTCAATATGCAGAAGATGGAACAAAGACTACAGGTAGCTATACTTTTGCAATTTCCTATAAGGATAGTGAAGGTGAACATGGAATTATAAAGGATGCAGCAGACTTCTTTAAAGAAATTGAAAAAGACTTAAAGGGAAGCTATACACTTACAGAAGATTTAGATGCTTCTAATATTTCTGAAAGTCAAGCAGCAATCCTTGGAACATTTACAGGTACAATTGACGGACAAGGACATAAAATTGTAAATTTAAAAACAAACCTATTTG
>CALWGN010000015.1 GCA_944380055.1 uncultured Lachnospiraceae bacterium | reverse complement strand
TTCAATGGAATTTTTAACAAAATTACTTGCCTTTTTTTTTTTTTTAATAATGGAGTACTTATTTATTATAGCACCAGTCACAATTGAGGTGAATATGTCTCCCGTTCCTGGGCGATTATGTCCTGTTTGTTTTTCTTTTATAATTGTAGCAGGTAAGCTGCCTTCTTTCACATAATTATTTAAATATCCATCTGTTTGAATACCTGTAATAATAATGGTATGTGGTCCTAATTGTTGCAATTTAATAGATAACTCTTCTAACTCTTTAAGTTCCCAAGTATCTTTATATTCCGTATCCGTTAAAATACATGCCTCGGTAATATTTGGAGTAAGAATATGAGCATACTTTGCCAATTCCTTCATTTTATAGCAATGTTCCTTTGTAAAGGAGCGATATATTTTTCCATGATCTCCCATTACAGGATCAACAACTACTATAGTATTTTTTGAAAATGAATGGATAAAATCAATTACAATATCTATTTGCTCTTTTGAGCCTAAATATCCTGTTAAAATTCCATCAAATTCCATTCCAATTTTTTTCCAGTGAGAAATATATTCTGGCATTTGCTTTGTAAAATCTTCTTTAAAACAATGAGAATATCCTGTGTGATTGGATAAAATAGAGGTTATTACTGGACAACATTGTATTTTCATAGATGAAATAATTGGCATAATAACAGAAAGAGAACAACGTCCATATCCTGATAAATCATTAATTACAGCAATCTTTTTTTGTCTATTTTTTTCCACAGCAAACCTCCTATTAGTCATGGGATTCAATACAAATTAAAATCCCCTCTTCTATTGTAATATGTCCATATTCCTCTTCTATCTCATTACTAATGCCAATGGTTTCTCCATTTGAGATAGTAGCATTGTGTAATGGATAGGCAAATCCTGTGAGAGTAATTCCTGTTACTTTTTCTGTAAAAGGAATAAGGGAGACATATGTCCCGTATTGATTTTCTTTTGAAATAGTAAAGCTATTTTTTATTAGTTGAATTCGATTTTGTTCATCAATTAAAACACAAGAAATATCTTTATCTAATGCTCGTTTTAAAACGTGAATATTTCCAAAGAAATGGTCCAATCGTCCACCAGTTCCTCCAAGTATTGTAATATGCGTTGCACCTTTTAATAATGCAATATCAAGTGCTAATTGAGTGTCCGTTTCATTTTTTCTAGGGCTATGCTGTTCAAAGTAAATAGTATCCAATCCTTGATATAATTCCTTTATTTTTGTAGAAACAGTATCAAAATCGCCAACAAGTGCATGAAAGGATAAACCAATTTTGTGAGCAATCTGTAATGCCCCATCTACAACAATAATATAATCGAAAAATTCTTTTTCTAAAAATGGAAGTAGGAAGCTATCAGTTAGCTTCCCTCCAGTAAGTATTAATGTTTTCATAGTTACCTCATTTCATATAGGTATTATGGATTATTTAGATGCTAATCTATTTTTAAAAATATTATGGTAATAGTCAACATTTTCTTTAATATTTCCTTTGAAAATAGCTGTTCCTCCAACAATAATATTTGCACCTGCATCTAATACTGTTTGAATGGTATCTTTATTAACTCCTCCATCTACCTCAATATCAACAGATAACTGATGTTCTGTAATATATTTTCTTAGTTCTACAATTTTTTCTGTTGTAGCGTCTATATATTTTTGTCCACCAAATCCTGGTTCTACTGTCATAATTAGAACCATATCTACTTGATCCATAATATCATACAATACAGATACTGGAGTTGCTGGCTTAATAGTAACTCCTACTTTACAGCCATTAGTTCTAATAGCATCTAATGTTTCCTTAATGTTAGAACAAGCTTCATAGTGAACTGTAATAATATCAGCACCTGCCTTTGCAAAACGTTCAATATAGCGAATTGGTTCTTGGATCATTAAGTGTACGTCGAATATTTTATCTGTTAATGGACGAATAGATTCTATAATAGGAAATCCAAATGAAATACTAGGAACAAATAAACCGTCCATAACATCGATATGAACATATTTTGCACCTGCATCTGAAATTGCTGTGATGTCCTCTCCTAATTTTGCAAAGTTAGCTGATAAAATAGATGGTGATAATATATATTCCATAAAAACCTCTTTCTGTTTCATATCCTTTAATATTTTCTCTTGTCTTTTAATTCTTTATATAATAAACAATAATTTTCATATCTACTTTTAGGGATAGTCCCGTCTGCGACAGCTTCTTTAATACCGCAAACAGTTTCTCCTACATGGACACATCCGTTAAATTTACAGTTACACTCATATTGCTCAAATTCAGGGAAATAGTCTTTTAAATCCTTTTCTTTGATATTTTCAATATAAATAGAACTAAATCCTGGTGTATCTAAAATGTAACTATCTTCTTCCAAATGAAAAAATTCAGAATGTCTTGTCGTATGTTTTCCACGCTTGATTTTTTCACTAATATCGCCAGTTTCCATATTGGCATCTGGTTTTAGATAGTTAATAAGTGATGACTTTCCAACTCCTGAAGGCCCTGCTAATACAGTTGTTTTATTTTTTAATAATTGCTTTACTTTATCTAAGCCTGTATTATTATAAACACTAATAAAATGGACTTCATATCCACAAGCATTATATAACTGTTTTAGTTTTTCTTCTGTTTCTTCTGATACTAAATCACACTTATTAAAACATATAATCGTTGGAACCCGTTGCATTTCCATCACAATTAAAAAACGATCCAATAAGTTTAAGTTTGGTTCTGGATCTGTAATAGCAAATACTACAAGTGCTTGGTCTATGTTGGCAACAGCTGGACGAATCAGAGAGTTGGTACGTGGAAGTATTTCTTCAATATTACCAACCTTTTTTTCTTCGTCTAATATGTTTAAAATAACGTTGTCACCAACCAATGGTTTGATTTTTTTATTACGAAAAATACCTTTTGCCTTACACTCATAAATATTCCATGTTGATTGTTCTTCTTTTTGTAGGTCATGTTCATTTTTACATAGTACATAGTAAAAACCAGCAATTCCCTTTATAATCTTTCCTTTCATGTAATCGTCTTACAAATCTCCCTTGTTTGTATTTTAGTAAAGTTGCCGTAAAACAAACTGTCTTACGGCAACAAATTTTACTTTGTAAGAAATTGCTCTATTAGGAGCAAATAAAATAATAGATGCTTTTATTATTGAGATTCAGAAGTATTAGATTCTGTTGTTGTTTCTGAAGAATCAGTAGTGGCAGGTCCATTAGATACAGTAAAGTTAATGGTAGATCCTTTTTCTAAAGTACCGTTTGCTGGATCTTGTTTAATAATTTGTCCAGCAGGTTCATTACTATCTACATATGTTATCATTACTTCTAGACCAAGACCTTTTACAATTTCATTTACAGAACTAATTTTTTGTCCTACCCAGTTAGATACAGAAACTTCTTCTGGCTTCTTGCCTAAGCTTACGATTAGTGTAACAGTATCTCCCTCTTTTAATGGAGAAGAATAATCTACTCTAATTACATTTCCTTCTTTTACTGTATCACTATATTCTTTCGTACCAGTAACAACTTTTAAATTTAATTGCTCTAGTTTTGATTTTGCTTCTGCTTCGGTATAATTGCTAATATTGTTAGGAAGTGTTACTGTTTTACTTCCACTGCTTATAACAATATCAACGGTATCACCTGAAAATACTTCAGTACCTTTTGAAACACTTTGAGAAATAATTTGTCCCTTTTCGTATTCATCACTTTCTTTTTCTGTTACAGTTCCTAGCTTTAATTCAGAGTTAGAAAGAATTGTTTCTGCTTCCGCTTTTGTTTTACCAAGTAAATCTGGCATTGTAACTGATTTTCTACCTAAGCTAATAGTAATATTAACTTTGGATTTTGCCTTAACGCTACTATCTGCTGCTAAGCTTTGGCTCATAACCAATCCAGATTCAATATCATTGCTATAACTTGTAGAAACCTCACCTAATGAAAGATTTGCCTCTTCTAATCTGTTTTTTGCTTGTGATTCTGTCATATTTGTTAAACTAGGTACTGTTACATAAGCAGGACCTGAGCTTACATACACAGTAATTTTTCCACCTTTTTCAATATATCCAGAACTTGGTTCCAAACGTAAAATGATATCTTGTTTTACATCTTCATTGGCTTCTTCAATTTTTTCAATTTCAAGGTCATATTGCTTTGCTCTTAATTCAAATACTTTATATTCACCATTTACATAAGCATCAGAGTTTACTTCAAATTTATCACTACCTAAGCTTAATGTAAGCTTTACTCTTGTGTGTTTTTCTAATACTGTATTTTCAGCATATTCTTGTTTGCAAACAGTACCAGAACCATATTCATCTGAATATTCCCATTCATCTACAAAGTCAACACCAAGTCCTAGCTCATTTAATATTTCCTTTGCCTCTTCTTGAGTTTTACCTAATACAGAAGGCATATATACTTGGTTTTCAGCTAATGTTTCATTACCAGTTGTAACTGTTTCTTGTTTTGTGGATTCTTTGCTATCTTTTTGGAACCAACCAGAAAGACTACCTACAATATAAATAAGTAGTGCAAGGATAATAATTGCAATACTAACACCAACACCTAATAATACCTTATCTAAAGTACTAGAAGAACTTTCCTCCTCAGAATCATCTGATTCTTCATACTCTTCGTATTCCTCATCGAAATCATCAAAGTCTAAGTCATCAAGCTCATTGATATCATCAGATTCTTCTTCGTAAGTAGAATTATTTGTAACTGGTGGAACTTGTATTCCATGTCCAGTTTCTTGACGAATTTTATTCATTTCATCATGACTAATCATAACTGTTGGATTTTCGTTGGTTTCAGGAACTGTCTTTACGAAGTTCCCCATTGGCATAGTAAT
>CALWGN010000014.1 GCA_944380055.1 uncultured Lachnospiraceae bacterium | reverse complement strand
CTAAAATATTTAAGGAGGAAACTGGAGAAACGCCTATTAATTATTTGATTAAGCTTCGCTTAGAAAAAGCAAAGGAGCAACTAGAAACAATGCCACAAGAAAGTGTAAAAACTGTTTCCACCAATGTAGGATATGAAGATGTGTACTATTTTAGTAAACTCTTTAAAAAATATTATGGTATTTCACCACTAAATTATAGAATCAATCATAGGAAAATTGGATGATAAATGCAAAAGACAGTATATTTAAGCCGTTCTGTAAATATACTGTCTTTTTTATTGTTTTAATCACTTCATCATTATAAATTTCTTTTATTTATACAGGTATCAAAACTTCTGGTATCTACCTAGTCATCTCTTGAATATCTAATTATTAAGTATTACATTATTATCATTATTCTTAGATGATTTTACCTAGTTTGCATTTATTTTATGTAACAAATTAAATGTAAATATCTTCTGCAAAAACTGGATACTCTTCTAAGTGTTCCCTTACATAACACCTTTTAAAACCTGCAAAAGCAGTTTCTCTTTTTAATAAAGCTTTTATAGTACGTATTATAAGTCTAGAGGTAGGATTTTGTTTGTATTCCTGCAATTTTTTATATAATATATTCATTTCTATTTGCAATTCTTTTATTCTTATGTCACTTTTTATTTTTCTCATTCCTGTATTTTTTAAGTTAAATACTTCGTCTACTAATTGAGCTGTAAGAACTGCCTGTTTATCTTCTTCATTTTTTTCTTTTACATACACATCATTTTCTTTTAAGGAAAATATGATATATTGTTCTGGATCTTTTTTGCAACAATCTAAAATACCTTCTGCATACTTCTTTTGATTTTTTACACTATTACAATGACTACAGGATAAAAATAAATTTTCCCAATCAAATTTTCTATCTTTCCACTTTCCATTTTCATGGGGTAGTAAATGTTCAATCTGAGGATCTTGTAAATCTTTCAACTCACATATGTAACATTTCCCATGAAAATCTTTTGTTAACTGCTCTACTACATCATCTTTTAAGTAACTTCCATTTACTTTTTCTGCCTCTTTTTTTAAGGATTGTGGGGCTATTGGACTGCGTTCAATTTTAACCATTACAAATCCTCCCTATTTTGAAACTCTAACTTTAATTTGCTATACTCTGTTGTGATATCAAGTGCCAAATAGTCAGGAATTTCATCTAAGAATAGTTGTAACTTCTCAATCTCAATTAAATCATCATCTGTAATTTCTTTCTTTTGCACTAATTCTTTGTATCTTTCATATTTCTCTTTTAACAACTGAGACATAGTATCTGCTTTAAAATACCCTTCTACAATTCCTTCATATGGAACATCTATTAGTCCATTTTCAACTAATACATGATTTTCCAAATCATAAATCACTACATTCTCGATACTATTTAATATAAATGGAGAGTGAGTTGATACAACAAATTGTAAGTTAGAAAAAATAGTTGTTAATATGCTTAGGATCTCTCTTTGTAGTTCCAAATGTAAGTGTGTTTCGATTTCATCAATTAATACAATCCCAGGCATATCAAAACAAAAGGTTTTTTTGGTCCTTTTTTCCATACGAATAATAATATCTACAACAATATCCAATACCGCTGCATACCCACTGGATAATCCATTAAAATCAAAAGGTTCTTTTCCTTCTTGACAAATAAAAAATTGAAAAGTATCTTCATCAAATTGTAATTGTAAGGTTTTGTCTTTAAATATTTCTTGTAATAACTGTTGGAATTTTTCAAACCATTCTTTTATCTTCTTTGCCTTTTCTTCTTTTCCACCACTAATAGCCAGTGCCTCTGTCATCTTTAAATCTAGTAAATACTTTACAAAACATTTTCTTGGTGATTCCTTTATATTATATGCATCTCGTAACTGCACTTTTTCAACGTGTTTTGGAATTTCTGCTTCAAACACACGATTTGCTTCATAACTGGCAAGAATAAACTGCCCTTCTTTAAACATTATTCGTATTGATTCTAATGGAACGTTGAATTCTAATGAGGTACCTTTTATTGCATTATTGTAATCATCTGTTGTTGAAATCGAATGTAAAAATGTAGTAATTGCCTCTAAAACACTTGTCTTCCCACTGCCATTTTTTCCTGTAATAATAAGATGTTTTAATTGATCTTTTGATAAGGGAATTTCTATATTTTGTAAATGTCGAACTTTTTCTATGATTACTTTTGTTATAAATAACTGCTCCATGGTTTCCTCCTTGTACTTACTTCTTTTATACTATTTCCAATGTTTTCTTTCATCATACCATAAAAATACCTTTTACACATCTACAAAAATAAGAAGCCTCCTAAGAGGCTTCTTACTCTCACTACATATCTTATGTTTTCTCTTATTTCCTAGCAAATCTCTGCGCCTGCTGGCATCTTCTTTTCTGGTACCATAAGAGCTAATTCTCCGTTTTCATCTTCTGCACATAAAATCATACCTTCACTTACTACACCTGCAAGTTTTGCTGGCTTTAAGTTTACTAAAACCATAA
>CALWGN010000013.1 GCA_944380055.1 uncultured Lachnospiraceae bacterium | reverse complement strand
ATTTCAATGCTTTCTTCTAATGTAAGGGGTGGTAAAATAGTTCGCAATCGTTTTGCCATCATTGTTTTTCCAGAGCCAGGTGGTCCTATATATAAAAGATTATGCATTCCTGCTGCTGCCACTTCCGTTGCTCTTTTCACTAATTCTTGACCATTAATATCAGAAAAATCAATGCCATCTTCTACTAAGATTTCATTATTTTGTTTTTCATAAATTTTCTTCTCTTTTGCTCCAACTTGTAGCCATTCTACAACTTCTTTTAATGTTTCAAAACTATAACCAGAAACTCCAGCAATCATTTGTCCCTCTTTTTCATTTTCCTTTGGAACAACAATATAATCTATATTTTGCTCTTTTGCTGTGGCTGAAAAACAAAGAACTCCATTTACTTTTTTTAGGGAGCCATCTAAGCCTAATTCTCCTGCAAATATAATATTTTTCACATTTTCTTTTGGTATTATTCCCATAGCAGTTAATATAGCAATTGCAATGGGCAAATCAAAGTGATTGCCTTGCTTTCTTAGATTGGCGGGGGAAAGATTTATTGTTATTTTTCCAATAGGTATTAAAAATCCTGAATTTTTTAAAGCTGAACGAACTCTCTCCCTTGCTTCTTTTACTTCTGAAGCTAATACACCAACCATATCAAAGGAAGGCAGTCCTTGACCTATATCTGCCTCTACATGAACCAAACACCCTTCAATTCCATTAACTGCTACTGTACAAATATTGCTAACCATATCGTTCCTCCATTATTTTTTCTTTTAACATACGGTTACACATTTATACGGTCAATAAAAAATAAGCTTACTTTTCCTATCTTTTTATATATTTTTTCTTGTTTTATACAATAGGTATTATTTTTGTATATTTTATTTCTTTTTGTATTATTTATTTTTTAGTCCTAAAAAATGATTCTATATTTTACTTAGGGAAAGTAAAAAACAAAAAAACAGCAATTAACATTTCTATTAATTGCTGTCTTTTCCACTATAAATACCTAAAGACTCAATACACGTAATATGAATATAAAAGTTAGTATTTACTGTACTACATTCTCATAATTACATATATTTCCTTTTGGTATATGATTATAATTATTCAATTGGCGAACCACAATAATCACATTCGCACACCTGTCCAATATTAATTATATTATTACCACCACAATTTGGACACTTAATTGTTTTTTGCTTTTGAGTGAATTGAGTTGGTGTAACATTTTTCATTACTGACTTTATACTCTTATTAGCAAATACGATCTCATGATTCCCATGATCAATATATGCTCCAACAAAATAACCTTTATCAATCATTTTCTGTAAAACTTTAACCGTTTCATTGTATCCCAAGTTCATCTGCACTGCAATATTTTCAATTATATGTTGCTGCTGATTAATTACAATATCAATAAGTTTCTTATATCTTTCACCAGAAGCTTTTACTCTCTTAGAAGAATAAATGATTAATGAGCCACCAATTAAATAAAAGAAAAATCCAAATGCATCTGTTTCACCACTAATCCATTGAGTCAACATAACAAATGCGCCAAATAAAAAAAATATTCCAATCCCCATTAAAATCTTACTATACTTCCCTGCTGCTAATTTATCATTGGATATTCTTTTAACCATTAAGAAAACTCCAATTGGCCAAAATACAATGAACAGAATTATAATTACTACCCATGATGGGGATTTCTTTTTACTTTCCATAACTTTTATCTCCTATATACTACCTTGTTTAACCTTTTTAGTTTGCAAATTTCTTTTCTTAATAAGAAATTCAATATTCTTAACTTCCTGCTCAAATATAATCTCATTAACTTTTTCTGATTTTATAATATTTTCAAGATTGCTAATTGCATTCTTCAACTCAACATCTGCGTCAACAATTATAGAGGTATCTGTGAATTTGATGCTTTCAATTAGTTTATCAATTTCAAACTTTTTATCTGTTTGTTCTCTAATCAATCTTAATTCATCTGCAAAACTACCAATTATTGAATTAGCTTGTAAAACCTTTATATCCTTTGATTTTTCCGATATTAAAAATCCAATCATAATTGCAATAATAATAGCAACTGCCACAAATAATAAAATTTGAAGAATAATAAATCCACGAACTAGAGAGATATGTATATTTATATAAATCAATGAAGTTAAAAATACTACAATTGCATATATAAGAATTGGAATACCAATTCCTATCCTAGTTAGCATTTCAGACCATTTCTTTGTAAGATTCTCTACAAAAATAAAACCACCAAATAAAACTAATTCTGAGTACAATAAAAAACAAAAACCTAAAATTGTTGCTGGAAATATTACTGGCCTTGAAATGGCAAAAATAACAATAGTTGCGACCATAACTACTGCCCCAATAATTGCCGAAACTTTGCTTCTTCCGTTCATCCATTTACCTCAACTTTTCTCCACATTCTGGGCAAAACTTTGCTTCTCCATCAATTGTCACTCCACATTTGGAACACTTTTTTGCAACAGAAGCTCCACACTCTGGACAAAACTTTGTACCCTTTGGCAAATTAAAACTACATTCTGGGCACTTATTAGGTGCTTCATATCCACATTCATAACAGGTTTTAGCACCCTCTTCCATATCAGCTTCACATTCTGGACATGGATTATACTTCTTACCACACTCTATACAGAATTTACCACATTTAATTTCTGTTCCACATCTAATACATTTTATTATTTTCTTATCAATTTTTTTCTCTGCTTCTATCGACTTTTGAATATCAAATCCGCATAAACCACAAAATCTTTGTCCATTAGCCATCTTAGCATGACATTTTGGACACTCAATGTTATTCTGGTTATTATCAAATGATAT
>CALWGN010000012.1 GCA_944380055.1 uncultured Lachnospiraceae bacterium | reverse complement strand
CTGGACATTTTACTGGTGGAATATAATGTAATTGGTCGAATGTATCTATCATAGTATCCATTCTTTTTTCTAGACTTTTTTCATGAAAAGAGAAGATAATATCAGATAAGTCAAAAGAATATTCTCTGTCTAATAAATAATTTAACCCAGAAATAGATTCTAGGGTAATATATAAAACAGATTGTTTTTTACTAAGTAATTGACCTAGTGTAAGAGAAAAGGACGTTTTTAAACATCTTCCTATGGGCGAATACACTCCAATTAGAGTAGTCTCATGATGAATTGATTTCTGAAATGTTTGCTCTTTTGTTAACTGTTTATAAATTTCTATTATCTTTCCTATTATATTTTCTATTGGCTGATATTTAAAAATTGCAAATTTTTCATAGTCTTTTTCTAACTGTAAGGACTCTACAAAAGCTACAATAGGTATGTTTTCCACAATACTTTCCTTAAACTGTGTATCTGTCAACAATAACCCTATATTTTTCTTTTTTTCATAACCATAAATTGCTTCTAAGGAAGAAAAGCTTACTATTTCAAAAGGCAAATATGACTGCTCATAGAGAAACTCTTTTAACCGATTCCCATATTCGTTATCTTTCATAAAAACTCCTACCATTTTTTCTTCCATAATCCTCCTCCTTTTCTTGTACATGAAACAGCTATACTTTTTTATTTTCTAAATAAATGCTATTTATACATAACATATAAAAATGCAAAAAATATAAATATTGTATAATAAACTTTATGCCTTTTTCCTTTTTTTGTATTACCTCTTTGATTAATATAACAATACAATAAAGCGAATCCTCCCCAAATACTACACAGTATTAAAGAGTATAAAAAACAGTACAATGTGTTATAAAAACCGATAAACATACTTATAATTCCAAACAGTTTTACATCACCTGCCCCTAGTGCACCTAAAAGATAGGTGGGAAATAGTATTGCAATAATTAGCACAAATAAAATACATAAACTAATACCCTCTGCACCTTTTTCATAAATTTTTATGGTTACTCCTAATAAGAATGCTATTATAATAAGTTTATTAGGCACTTTTTTTGTTTTTATATCAAAAACAATGCTTACAATAAGAATCACTCCAAGAATAATTTCTTTCATATTTAGTTTTTCTTTCCTTAATTGGATATTTTAATGATTTTTAATAACCTATGCCAATAGATAATTAGATGGAACAAATAAGATATCTTAGATTTGTTATATTTGATTTTACACGTTTTTATTCTCTTGTCAATTTTAAATTTACTGGTACTATCTCGCCATATTTTTTGATTCTACATTTTGTTTCTTATTATATTCTCTACTTCCTTTTTTATATAGGATTATCTGAATTATGATTATTTTTAACTTACTACAATTTGTAGACTGTATTTTCTATATTTTCGTTCTACTTGTCCCTATCCACTCATATACTACTATATATCATTTTGTAAAATGGTATAGAAGCCATAAGCAGCATATTTCATTTTTATATCGTAACTTTATAAAAAAATGGAGGGGATATTTTGAACAATGTTTTTTTTCGCTCAAAAAAAAGACAAGTTTCTGAGCATGAACAATTATTACTTGAGATACAAAAAACAAAAGAAGAGCTAAATGCAACCTATTGTAAGCTTTCCTATGTTGTTGATCCAGATATGGTAGACTGTATTATTTATCAGCTAAATTCAACACAAAAACACTATGACTACTTACTTATAAAAGCAAAACACTTTGGAATTTGTCATTCTTTTTTATAAAAAACATACCCAAGGGAAAGCTCATAAAAATTGCAATAGGCTAAAAGGCATTTTAGCAATAAATAAAAGGGTTATTACAAAATTTATTTTGCAATAGCCCTTTTAATATACCTATTAACGTTACTTCTCTATTTTACAATGTTAACTTTGTTAACTTTGTTAACTTTGTTAACTATGTTCACTATGTTAACTATGCTCATACGTTTATTTTTTTGTTTTTGCATAATAATTAATTAAGCTTCCTGCTAAAATAATATCTCTCTCATCATCGGTCATTTCACCAATAGATAATTCAAATGGTTCTAGAGTATCTTTTACCATATATGCAGTAACTTTATTTTTCTTTTCCTTAATTGCAGTTTTAATATTTGGAATATAAATAAAGTCTAGATTTTCAAATGGTAACTTATCCTCTTCTAAAATAAATGGAATCATCCCCCAGTTAATTAGATTAGAACGATATCTCTTTGTTGCATATTCCTTTGCAATGTTTGCCATACCGCCTAACACTCTTTGACAAGATGCTGCCTGCTCACGGGCAGAACCATCTCCTGGTTTTACTGCATAAATGGTCGTTCCAATGGCTACTGCTCTAGCTCTTAGCTCTGGATAATATTCTTTTAGCTTTCTAAATGCATCTCCAATGTCTTTGTTTTCTTTCATTGGACAAACATTCATACGGCGAATTTTTTCTTGTGCAAATACTTCCTTTGCTCTAGAAACATACATAGGATCTTTTCTTGATAATGTAAACTCTGCAAGTCCCAGTGGATTAGAGCGATAGGAAGATGTTTCCCCTGATGGAATTAACTCATCTGTTGTTGTAACTGGATCATGAATCACAGACACAACGCGAAGTAAAATATCTTCTGTCAGTGGTATCATTTCTGGCCAATCTACAATATTTGGACCAAATTTAATTTCTTCTTCTGGCTTTGGATTACCAACACCATTATATACTCTATTTTCATAAATTGTTTTATCAAAGAAATACTTTGGTTTTGTAAAGTTTACATCAATATCAGTAGCAGGTATTAAATACCCTTTATTTGCTGCTGTTGCTGCAATTGAACGAGCATCCATAAGTGCAACTGATGCAATTTGA
>CALWGN010000011.1 GCA_944380055.1 uncultured Lachnospiraceae bacterium | reverse complement strand
ATTGTGATGTTTCTTTAAATGCTCATAATAACGGAACGTTAGTATGTCATTATTGTAATTATACGATTCCATTTCCAAAAAAATGTCCATCTTGCGGTTCTTCTTATATTGCTACGTTTGGACTTGGAACCCAAAAAGTAGAAGCTATGGTTCATAAACAGTTCCCTATGGCAAGAACACTTCGCATGGATATGGATACGACTGCTCGAAAAGGAGAGCATCAAGCAATTTTAAATAGTTTTGCTAACCATGAAGCAGATATTTTGATTGGAACACAAATGATTGTAAAAGGACACGATTTTCCAAATGTTACACTAGTTGGAATTTTAGCAGCAGATTTATCATTACATGCTGGAAGTTATCGCTCCAGTGAAATTACATTTCAATTATTGACACAAGCTGCTGGAAGAGCTGGAAGAGGAAATAAGATGGGAGATGTTGTCATTCAAACATATGACCCTAATCATTACAGCATTATAGCTTCTGCAAATCAAGATTATAAAGCCTTTTATAATGAGGAAATTATGTATCGAAAAATGCTTCTTTATCCACCCGTTGGATACTTACTAGCACTGCTAGTAACATCAGTAGAAGAAACATTTGCAGAGGAGGCAATTTCTTTATTTGCAAAAGAAGTAAGCTTAGCATTTGGCAATAAGATACAGCTTATTGGACCAACCAATGCTTCTGTATCCAAAATAAAAGATAGTTATCGAAAGCTACTTTATGTGAAAGCAACAAATAATGAAGCGTTAATTAATGTAAAGGATAAAATTGAGCAATTGCATGAAGTTTACTATAAAAATAAAAAAGTATTTTTACAATTTGATTTTAGTTTTTAACAATAGGAGGATTTTAAAATGGCAGTAAGAGAAATTAGAACATTAGGTGAAGATTGTTTAAGAAAAACTTGTAAGGAAGTAAAAGAAATTAATGAACGTATTATTACATTAGTGGATGATATGTTTGATACAATGTATGAAGCAAATGGCGTTGGACTTGCAGCACCACAAATTGGAATATTAAAACGAATCGTAGTAATTGATACCGATGGAAACCCATATGTTTTAATTAATCCTAAGATTTTAGAAGTAAGTGGAGAACAAAGAGGTTATGAAGGCTGTCTTAGCGTTCCAGGAAAAAGTGGTATTGTAACTAGACCAAACTATGCAAAGGTAGAAGCAACAAATTTAGATGGAGAAACTTATATTTTAGAAGGCGAAGGTTTACTTGCAAGAGCAATCTGTCATGAATGCGACCACTTAGACGGAGTTATTTATGTAGATAAAGTAGAAGGTGAAGTATTAGATAATCAACTTTTAGAAGAAATGATGGCAGAAGAAGAATAAAGAGTGAAAAGTTTCTTAATTTTTAATAAATACTAACACAGCCAAATATTTTTTCGATATAATTATGACATTAGGGAACACTACTTAATAGAAATTTTTTATTTTGTAAAGTTTCCCATAAATATTTAATTTATAAAAGAAACGAGGAATTACATGAAACTAGTATATATGGGTACTCCTGATTTTGCAGTACCAACTCTTGAAACATTGATTAACAGTAAACATGAAGTTGTTGCAGTTGTTACTCAACCAGATAAGCCAAAAGGAAGAGGAAAAGAAGTGCAATATACACCAGTAAAGAAAGTTGCACTTAAGTATAATATTCCTGTATATCAACCAGTAAAGGTAAGAGATAGTGAATTTGTTTCTTTATTAAGAGAACTGAATGCAGATGCAATTATTGTAGCAGCTTTTGGACAAATTCTTTCAAAAGAAATTATTGATATGCCGCCATACGGCTGTATCAATGTACATGCATCCCTATTACCAAAGTATAGAGGCGCGGCACCAATTCAATGGTGTGTTATAAACGGAGAGAAAGAAACCGGAATTACTGCTATGCATATGGATACAGGAATAGATACTGGTGATATGTTAAAAAAGGTAATCGTTCCTATTGATGAGAAAGAGACTGGTAGTAGTCTACATGATAAACTTTCAGTTCTTGGTGGTCCAATTATTCTTGAAACATTAGATGAATTAGAAAAAGGAACAATTATTCCTGAAAAACAAGATGATTCTCAATCTTGTAATGCTAAAATGCTTTCAAAAACAATGGGGAAAATTGATTGGAATTTATCAGCTGTTGTAATCGAGCGATTAATTCGAGGTTTAAATTCTTGGCCAAGTGCATTTACTTCTTATAAGGGAAAAACATTAAAAATATGGGAAGCTGATGTACTACCACATCAATCTGCAACTCCTGGTGAGATTTTAGAACAAACAAAAGATAGCTTATTAGTTGCTACTGGTGATGGAGTATTGGCTATTAAAGAAGTTCAGTTGGAAGGCAAAAAACGAATGAAAATAGACGCATTTTTGCGTGGTAATTCAGTTGAAAATGGCACAATATTAGGAATGGAGGGATAGACCTATGTTAGCAGCTTATTTTTATTACCCAGTTTGGGACCCTACTTATATTTTAGTAATTATTGCTGCACTATTATCTATTTTTGCATCAGCAAGAGTAAAATCTACTTATAGCAAATATGCAAAAGTTCGTAGTATGAGTGGCCTAACAGGTGCAGAGGTAGCAGAAAGAATTTTACATTCTAACGGTATTTACGGAGTTTCTATTGAGCATGTAGCCGGAGATTTAACAGACCACTACGATTCTAGTAGTAAAACACTTCGTTTATCAGATACGGTATACAATTCAACATCAGTCGCTGCAATTGGAGTTGCTGCCCATGAATGTGGTCATGCAATTCAAGATGATGTTGGATACAGCCCACTAAAGTTAAGAGCAGCATTAGTTCCTGTTGCTAATTTTGGTGCAATGATTAGTTGGCCTTTAATTATTATAGGATTAATTATTGGTGGTTCTACAAGCTCTTTATTAATTCAAATTGGTATTTTATTATTCTGTGCAGTTGTATTATTCCAATTAGTTACATTACCAGTTGAATTTAATGCTTCTAGTCGTGCAATCGCTGTACTAGAACAAAATAATATATTATATAATGAAGAAATAGCAGATGCAAAAAAAGTTCTTTCCGCAGCAGCTATGACTTATGTAGCAAGTGCAGCAGGAACAATTTTACAACTAATTCGTTTGCTAATTATTGCTGGAGGTAGACGTGACGACTAACATAAATACTAGAGCAATTGTATTAGAAATATTATTAGAAGTATTAGAAAAAGGTAGTTTTAGTCATATTGTTTTGCGTCAAGCATTAAATAAATATGGATATTTAGAAAAAACAGAACGTGCTTTTATTACTCGTTTGACAAATGGAACAATCGAGCGAGCCATTGAGCTAGACTATATTATTAACGAATTTTCAAAGACAAAAACTACAAAAATGAAACCAGTCATTCGTAATATTTTGCGAATGACTGTATACCAGTTAAAATACATGGATTCTGTTCCTGTATCTGCTGCTTGTAACGAAGCTGTTAAATTGGCAGAAAAAAAAGGATTTCACAATTTAAAAGGATTTATTAATGGTGTATCTAGAAATATTAGTCGTAACTTAAAAAATTTTTCTTCTTATGATAACCTTTCCTTAACTTATTCCATGCCACAATGGTTAATAGATTTTTGGGAAAAATCTTAAAAAAAAAAAAAAACTTTGGAAATACTTAAATTCATGACAAATGAACATACATATCACGAAACTTGCGTTCGTTGTAATATAAGTAAATGTGATGTAAATACAATTAAAAATTCTTTAATAAAACAAGGAGTATGTATCCGCAGCCATCCACATTTACCTTATGTTTTATATTTAAGTCAATTTGACTATTTAGAAGGGCTAGATGCATTTTTAAATGGATGGATTCAAGTACAGGATATTACATCTATCTTAGTTGGTTTATTTGCAAATCCACAAAAAGATGATTATTGTATTGACGTATGTGCTGCTCCTGGTGGAAAAAGTCTTCATATTGCTGATCTCTTACAAGGAAGTGGACATGTAGAAAGTAGAGATTTAACTTATGAAAAAGTTTCTATGATTGAAGACAATATAAGAAGAAATAAGTTTAGTAATATAGAGGCAAAAGTTTGGGATGCACAAGTATTAGACAATAGTGTTATAGGAAAAGCTAATATTGTTATTGCAGATTTACCTTGCTCAGGATTAGGAATTATACCAAATAAGCCTGATATTAAATATAGCATGACAAAAGAAAAAATGAATGATTTGGCACAACTACAAAAAGATATTTTATGTACTGTGCAACAGTATGTAAAAAACGATGGATTTCTTATTTATAGCACTTGTACCGTTAATCCTGAGGAAAATGAAAAAAATGTTCAATGGTTTATAAATAACTTTCCATTTGAACTATGCTATGATATAACAGATGAAGAATTAGAAAAAAATTTATTTAGTGAATATGAGTTTGAAATGTTAAAGACAAAAGGATATGTTCAGCTACTTCCAAATGAACAGCATCCAACTGGATTTTTTATAGCTAAATTAAAACGAATTAAAAAATAAGGAAGAAATATATGACTAAAATTGATATTAAATCATTAAATTTACAACAATTAACAGAGCAATTAGTTCCATTTTCTATGCCAAAGTTTAGAGCAAAACAAATTTATGAATGGCTCCATGTTCAGCTAGTAGGCTCTTTTGACGAAATGACTAATTTGTCTAAAAAAGATAGAGAATTATTAAAAGAACATTTTAACATTACTTGCTTACATCCTGTTGAGGTGTTAACCTCTAGCATTGATGGAACAAAAAAATATTTATTTGCTTTAGAAGATGGAAATATTATAGAAAGTGTTTTAATGAGATATAAGCATGGAAATTCAGTTTGTATCTCCTCACAAGTAGGTTGTAGAATGGGATGTCGCTTTTGTGCCTCTACAATTGATGGGTTGGCACGAAACTTAACAGCCTCTGAAATGTTAGACCAAATATATCGAATACAAAAAGAAACAGGGGAACGTGTTTCTAATGTGGTCGTGATGGGTTCTGGAGAACCTCTTGATAATTATGATAATTTAATACAATTTATCCATTTACTTAGTAATGAACATGGGCTTTCTATTAGTCAGAGAAATATTACAGTATCTACTTGTGGAATTGTACCTAATATTAAGAAACTTGCAGATGAAAAACTAAGCATTACCTTAGCATTATCATTGCATGCCCCAAATGATGAAGTGCGTCAAGGGCTAATGCCTATTGCTAAAAAATATAACCTTTCTGAGGTACTTGATGCATGTCAATATTATTTTAAGAAAACAGGACGACGATTAACATTTGAGTATAGTCTGGTAAAAGATGTAAATGATAATATAG
>CALWGN010000010.1 GCA_944380055.1 uncultured Lachnospiraceae bacterium | reverse complement strand
ATATATTTTCAAAAATATTTCTTCCATAAATCCATTTATGATCATATGCCGTGGATGAAGTAATTGTAAAGTCATAGCCTTTGTTTCGATACCATTCTGTATATACTCGATTTAATGTAAAAGACATAATAGCTAAGATATTTGCTACAATTGTACTTTCTGGCCATGTAGCATAAATTTCACTAGAAGCTACATTTTTAATATAGTCTCTATAAGGTACAAAATAGTTATTTGCTGATGTATTATTTGGTGCTCCATCATGAACTACAATTGTTTGTGGAACTACAACACGGCTTAGTACAATTTCTCCACTCTGATTGGTTGGCTTAATTTCATCTTCTGCTATTTTAGGTGGATATTGTCCATATAGCGTATGGTCTGGAATTACAATCTGATTTTGCCCTGTTCCTGCTTGCAATGGACGTAATCGAATATCTTGAATTGCCGTAGCATCTGGCAACACTTCAGTTCCATTTACTTGAAACGTTTCGTATCCAGGTGCTTCCACTCGTATGTTATATTCAGAATAAGGTCTTGGTTCTCCTGGTTCTAAGCTAAACTCTAAAGGAGGAGTACTAAGTTCAATCGTTTCTGTTTGCCCTGTACTATCTGTTTGTAACTCTTCCCTCATTCGCCCTTCTTCATCTGTGTATGTTATAATAACTTTTGCATTTGCAATGGGAAAATTGTTTTCTGCCGATACCACATCTACTTTTAGTTTTCCTTTGTAATCTCCTGTTACTTGACTTGCTCTTAAAATTATTATCACCTCGATTTTACACTCTATCTACTATATGCAAAAGATTAAAAAGTAATACACAATACAATAAAAAAACTACTATAGTATAAATTTTAAATGAAATTTATACTATAGTAGCCCTTCATAACTTAGATACTAAAAGAATATTTATTGAATACAAATATACCTCAACAGACATAGAAAAATAATTTCCTTTTAATATTAAATATCCTTAATAATAATTACTTCTCCACCTCTACAATAACACAGCAATTTCCATTATCTAATTTATCTGCTAACCCATTCATAATAATTAACTTTTTCTCATAATCTAAATGGAAATATGTTAATGTATTAGCATCTTGATTAATAGATACCACATGCTTTTGGTCTGGGAATACTGCTACATCCTTTGGATAATCTCCACTAACTGGCAATACTGTCTCTTGTGTTAACAAACCACTTTGCTCATCTCTGCTAAAAATACCAATAGAGTTATCTCCTGCATTGGTACAAAAAATATGCTTTTCATCTGGTGAAAAGCGAAGAGCACAAGCCGCTGAAAGAGTATCACACTTTTTCCCTACCGTTGATATTTTCTGTAAGAGCTCAAATTTTGGTTGTCTTTCATCATATCCATATTTGTATACGCTAATATAATTTTTAAGTTCAGAAATTAAATACATAAACTTTCCATCACTGCTAAAACGCAAATGTCTTGGAGCTGAATTTAACTCACAATGAATAATATCAACCAAACGAATAGTTCCGTCTTTTGGATCAAAACGATATACCTTTACTTGGTCAATTCCTAAATCAACCATACATAAATAGTTGTTGTCTTGTGTAAATTGAACACAACTAATATGTGGGCGAAAATTTCTCTCTGCTACACTTCCTACTCCACGATCAAAGACTTCTGCTGTAATTTTTCCAACGGATCCATCTTCATTTAACTGTAATACTGTCATCTTTCCATCGTGGTACCCTGCTGTTACTAAGTAACGATCTTCCATGTCAGTAGTAAGGAAACACCCTCTCATTCCTTTAATAGATGCTGTGTTTAAATGCTTTAAATCCCCATTGTCTAATATTTCAAATGCGGCAACTCCATCATCTACGATACTGTATAAAAATTTCTGATTGTGAGACAATGTTAAATAAGAAGAATTATTTACCTCTATTTCTTTTCTTTTATGGAAACGTCCTGCTTGTAAATCTACATCAAAAATAGCAATCCCCTTGCTCTTTCCATGGAATGTATAAGAGCCAACATATGCAACATATTTTTTATTCATTTTAAGCGCCTCCCGCCTCGTTAAATTGTTAGTTGTATTTTAGCATACTTCTTATATTTTTTCAAATAAAAAACTTGACTTTCCTTACGTTTCGTGTATAATTACTTTTGCAAAAGTTTAGTAATTGTAAACTTTATGTTTATTTTTATGTATTATTTTTACCTATAATATTCACGCATTTGACATTTTATAACATTTGTCAAAAAACCTAATGCGTAACCATATAGAAAAGAGGTATTCAATGCAAATAGGACCAAAAATTAAGGAACTCCGAGTCATTAAGGGCTTGACCCAAGAAGAACTTGCGGATAGAGCCGAACTATCAAAAGGATTTATTTCCCAGCTAGAACGAGATCTAACTTCTCCTTCTATTGCTACATTAATGGATATTCTACAATGTCTAGGTACTAACTTAAATGACTTTTTCAATGACAGCCCTGAAGAACAAGTTGTTTTTGGGAAAGTGGACTATTTTGAAAAATATGATTGTGATCTACAAAATACAATCCAATGGATTATTCCAAATGCTCAAAAAAATACAATGGAACCAATCTTAATTAAATTAGAGCCTGGTGGGTCTACTTATCCTGATAACCCACATGAAGGTGAAGAATTTGGTTATATTTTATCCGGCTCTATTGTCGTTGTAATTGGTTCTAAACAATACAAAGCAAAAAAAGGGGAATCCTTTTACTTTAAAGCAGATAAAAAACATTACATAACATCAAAGTCTGGAGCTACCTTGATATGGGTTAGTTCTCCGCCAAACTTCTGATGGGAATAGGAGAAACAATGAAAACACCTTTAATTGATTTAGTAAATATTTCTAAAAGTTACGATGGACAGCTTATTATTGATGATTTAAATTTATCAATTCGCGAAAATGAATTTGTTACTTTATTAGGACCTAGTGGTTGTGGAAAAACTACTACTCTTCGTATGATTGGTGGCTTTGAACATCCTGACACAGGAAAAATTATATTTGATGGTCAAGATATTACTTCTTTACCAGCGTATAAAAGACAATTAAACACAGTATTCCAAAAATACGCATTATTTCCACATATGACTATCTCCGAAAATATTGCATTTGGTCTTAAAATCAAAGGCAAATCAAAGACTTATATTAATGACAAAATTAAATATGCATTAAATTTAGTAAACCTAAAAGGATACGAAAACCGTATGCCTGATCGCTTAAGTGGTGGGCAACAACAACGTATCGCTATCGCTAGAGCCATTGTAAATGAACCAAAGGTGCTTTTATTGGATGAACCTCTTGGTGCGCTAGATTTAAAGCTACGCCAAGATATGCAATATGAATTAATTCGTTTAAAAAATGAACTAGGTATTACTTTTATCTACGTTACTCACGACCAAGAGGAAGCTCTTACTATGTCTGATACTATCGTTGTTATGAACCAAGGTTACATTCAGCAAATGGGGTCTCCAGAAACTATTTATAATGAGCCTGAAAATGCTTTTGTTGCTGACTTCATTGGTGAAAGTAACATTATTGGTGGTACAATGCTAGAAGATAAGCTAGTTGAAATTTGTGGTACAAAATTTGCTTGTGTAGATACTGGCTTTGGAAAAAATAAACCTGTTGATGTTGTAATACGTCCTGAGGATGTAGAACTAAAACCAGAAGATACCAATCCTTTAAAAGGCGTTGTTACTCATCTTATATTTAAAGGTGTACACTATGAAATGGAAGTACAAGCTGGTGGCTTTGAATGGTTGGTTCATAGTACACAAATGTTCCCTATCGGAACAAAGGTAAGTATTTATGTAGATCCATTTAATATTCAAATTATGAATAAGCCAGAATCTGAAGATGAGGAGGCTGTTGGAATCGATGAATAAGAAAAAATGGTTATCTACTCCTTACCTTATTTGGATGATTGCTTTTACTGTTATTCCATTACTCTTGATTGGGTATTATGGATTTACTACAAGAGATGGTTCTTTTACAATCCAAAATATTACTGCTATTTTCTCACCTGCTCATAGCAAAGCATTGCTAAAATCTCTTTATTTATCTTTGCTTTGTACTGTTGTATGTTTGCTACTAGCTTACCCTCTTGCTCTTATTTTAAAAAATAAAAATGTGGGGCAAGGTGGATTTGTCATTATGATTTTTATTCTGCCTATGTGGATGAATTTCTTATTAAGAACATATGCATGGTTAAACTTATTAGATGATGGTGGGATTATTGAGCGCATTTTTAGTTTAGTAAACATACCATACCAATCAATTATTGGTACTGATGCTGCTATTATTCTTGGTATGGTATATAATTTTCTTCCATTTATGATTTTACCACTCTTTAACGTATTAACAAAAATGGATGAAAATGTAATTAATGCTGCCAGCGACTTAGGTGCCAACTCTTTTCAAACTTTTATTAAAATTATATTACCATTAAGCCTTCCTGGTATTGTAAGTGGTATTACTATGGTGTTTGTTCCATCTCTTACTACTTTCGTTATCTCTGATTTATTAGGAGCAAGAAAGATTATGCTTATTGGGAATATTATTGAACAGGAATTTTCCATAGCAGATAATAGACATTTAGGCTCTGGGCTTTCTCTTGTATTAATGATTTTTATTCTTGCCAGTATGGCTTTAATTAATCGATACGATAAAAATGGAGAGGGGAATGCATTCTAATGAAGTTTAAAAGATTTTTCTCACAAATATATTTAACATTAATTTTTATCTTTTTGTATGCTCCTATTGCTGTCCTTATCGTTTTTTCTTTTAATAGCGGTAAAGGAAGTCGATTTGATGGTTTTTCCCTTCGTTGGTATGAGGAGCTATTCCAAAGTGAAATGATATTAGATGCTCTTTGGAATACATTATTTATAGCAGTTACCTCTGCTTTAATTGCTACTATTATTGGGCTTATTTCTTGTATTGGAATTTCTGCATTAAAAGGAAAACCAAAAGCTGTTTATATGGCACTTAATAACATTCCAATGTTAAATTCTGAGCTTGTAACAGGTCTTTCTCTTATGCTTGTATTTGCTGCGTTTGGACTTACTGCTGGATACCCAACAATTTTAATTGCTCATATTACATTTAATATTCCTTATGTCATTTTAAGTATTATGCCAAGACTTCGCCAAACAAATAAAAGTACTTATGAAGCTGCTATTGATTTAGGTGCAAGTCCAACTTATGCATTCTATAAAGTAGTATTGCCTGAATTAATGCCTGGTATTTTTTCTGGATTTTTACTTGCATTTACTATGTCACTAGATGATTTTATTATTACTTATTTTACAAGAGGTGCCGGTATTAATACATTATCTACTCTAATTTACAGTGAGGTTCGTAAAGGGATTAAACCAACCATTAATGCTTTATCAACCATTATGTTTGTATCTGTACTTCTTTTACTGTTTTTTATTAATCGTCCAAAGAAGGCAACAAACGAAATTTTATAATATAGATTTTTGTTATGGAAAGGAGTTAATTTTGAGAAAAAAATATTTAGTTATAACTGCCGCTTTATCCCTTTCCCTTACATTTGCAGGATGCTCTGATTCAAACTCAGAAGAAGCTAACCAAGGCAATGTAGTAAAGGTTTATAACTGGGGAGATTATATTGACGAAGATGTAATTGCTCAATTTGAAGAAGAGACAGGCATTGATGTTATTTACGATACATTTTCTACCAATGAAGAAATGTATGCAAAAATTGCATCTGATCCAAGCCTTTATGACGTTATTTGTCCTTCTGATTATATGATTCAAAAAATGATAGAAAATAATTTACTATCAGAAATAAACTGGGATAATGTCCCAAACATTGAAAATATTGATTCTCTTATGATGGATCGCGTATCTGATTTTGATCCTGGCAATAAATATACCGTTCCATATACCTATGGGACAGTTGGTATTCTATATAATACTTCTATGGTTGATGAAGAAATTACTAGTTGGGATGTTCTATGGGATGAAACTTATAAAAACAATATTATTATGCAAGACTCTGTTCGTGATGCCTTTGCAGTGGCTTTAAAAAAGCTAGGCTACTCTCTAAATTCAACCAATGAGCATGAACTAGAGCAGGCAAAGGATTTATTACATGAGCAATATCCATTAGTAAAGGCTTATGCTATTGACGAAGTCCGTGACAAAATGATTAATGGAGCTGCTGCTCTTGGAGTTATTTATTCTGGTGAATATTTATATTGTAGTGAAGAAAACCCTGATCTGGCATATGTGGTGCCTGAAGAAGGCTCTAACCTTTGGATTGATGGTTGGGTGATTACTTCTGGAAGCAAGAATAAGGAAAATGCAGAAAAATGGTTAGACTTTTTAGCACGCCCTGAAATTGCTTTAAAAAACTTTGAATATATTACATATTCTACACCAAATGTTGCCGCACAGGAAATGATTGATGAAGAATATTTAGAAGACCCTGCTGTTTTCCCTGATGAAGAAATCATCAATCGATGTGAAATTTTCCAATATCTTGGACAGGAAATGGAAGATTTATATTATGAAATGTGGAAATTAGTAAAATAAAAATATGGTACTACCATCAACGGTAGTACCATATTTTTTTATGAACCAGTAGACACATACTTTCTAACACCTATTCTCCACACAATATAGCAAGGAACAAGAAACAATGTTCCTACTAACGGTAATATGCAATAAAATGAATTGGTATTTTTCCCTATGATATACAAAAATGGATAATATTGAAATAATGCAAAAGGAACAATGTAGGTAGAAAACTTTAATACAAATCTTCCATATACTGATACAGGATATTTGCCATACTCTCTTGCTCCATCTGTAATAATATTTAGAAATTCTAGCCCTTCCAATGTAAAAAAGCACAATCCTGCGTATAACATAAATATGCCAGAAAACACAACAATACCACCAACTATCATTAATATCACTGTAATTATCCTTAACATACTCCAAGAAATATCCCCAGTAATTAGTACATATACAAATAATACAATCGCTTGTAATAGCCTTCCGAAACGAGTTAGTTCAAACTGAGAGGCTAATACTTGAAAAACTAATCCTCTTGGTCTTACTAACATTCTATCAAACTGTCCATTCCCTATAATAATATGAAAACGGTCAAAGGCACGGAAAAATATTTCTGCCAAGCTAAATGCCATTAGTACAATAGAAAAACAAAACAAACATTCCTTATATGTAAATCCTTTTACTTGATTAAATCGTTGAAACATAAAGTACATTCCTAAAAACGCATGAAACGACACGAAAAACTGACCTATTAGCGTTAAGAAAAATGATTTTTTGTATTCCATCATGCTGCGGATATGAATGGAAATGTATTTTAAATATAACTTCATCCCTCTTACTCCTTTCCCTTTTAGCCACCTAATACACAGATTTTTTGTAATGCTTTTTTCTCTAAGTATTTTCCTAATAATAAAAGTATTACTACCCATGTTATTTGCATAGCTACACTTTCATACAAAAAAACTCCCCTAATATTTCCACTAAAAATACGAAACGGTATATTTTGCATAGAGGCAAAAGGAAGTAGATTTAACACTTTTTGCAACTTTTCTGGAAAAAATGGAATAGGGATTACTGCTCCACCAAAAAATTCTGCCAAAGAAGCTGCTACAATTTGAAGCCCTTGTTGGTTTGTCGTAAAAAAAGTAAGCATATATATAACCATTGAAAATGCAACAGACACTAACAATGCTAATGTCATTGATAGTATAAAAAATATAATTTCTACTTTTCCTATATTCACTTTAAGACCAAATGGATATGGCAAAAAACAAGCAAGAAATAAAATAGGTACACATCGTAACACTGCTTTGGAAATACGGCTTCCCATACACTTTGTAAACCACATAGTATAGATACTAATAGGTCTACAAAGCTCATAGGCCACATCTCCATTACGGATACTGTTAAAAATATCACCTTCCCAATACCATATCATATATAATGATAAAAAAGCCTGCTGTAACCAGACATAAGCTGCTAGCTGTTCCATTCCCATAGGAAACACTCCACTGCCACTTTCATAAAATGCTTGAAACATTAAAAGCTCTAAAAATCCCCAGGCAAATTGAGTGACTACTCCAGCAAGTGCAGCACTACGATATTGTAAACCTGTAAGAAAACGTATTTTAAAAAATGTAATATATTTTGTAATAGGAAACACAACGTTTAAATCAATTTTTTCTTGATATTTCATATGCCCCTCCTATTGTATTTTATATTTTTTATAAAGGGCAGCTAACACTTCATCTAAATTGTTGTTAGATTGTCCTACCTGTTCTTTTAAGTTATCTAATGTCCCATCTAGTAACAGTCTACCTCTTCCAATAAGCATAATGCGACTTGTTAATGCTTCAATATCCTGCATATCATGGGTTGTTAAAATAACTGTCGTTTTATGTACTTCATTTCTCTTTTTAATAAAGTCTCTGACTGCTAATTTAGATACTGCATCTAATCCAATGGTAGGTTCGTCTAAAAATAAAATACTAGGATTGTGCAACAAAGACGCAGCTATTTCACATCGCATTCTTTGACCTAATGATAATTGTCTTGTTGGGGTTTTTAATATTGTAGATAAAGATAAACAATTTACTAATTCTTCTAGTGAATTATTATATTGCTCTTTTGAAATTTGATAAATATCCTTTAATAATTCAAAGGAATCAATGACTGGTACATCCCACCATAATTGAGAACGTTGTCCGAATACAACGCCAATGTCTTTTACATGGGCTTTTCTTTCCTTCCACGGGATACGTCCATTAATAATACACGTTCCTTCTTCTGGTGTTAAAATACCACTTAAAATTTTTATCGTGCTACTTTTTCCTGCACCATTTGGCCCAATATAACCAACCATTTCTCCTTTTTTTACGGAAAATGAAAGATTTTGAATTGCTTTTACTTCTTCGTATTGCCTGCTAAATAAGTTTTTCCAGGCAGATTTCATTCCAGCTTCTCTTCTAGATACTTTGTAAATTTTAGATAGATTTTCTACTTGAATCATCTCTTGTCCTCCTTTATTCTTCTCTTAATTTAAGAGAGTTTTCTTAATCTACTACATAGATTTCCTATAACCTGCTAAGTTAAATGATTGACATCTACATAGAATGATTGATAAACAGAGGACAAGGCATTAAAAGGTCACGACCCTTTTGTGGCTTATTGTCATAATTTATGTATTTATTTAATTTTTCATTAAAAAAATTCCTTTTTCTTCCATTGGGTAAAAGAAAAGGAAGTTTATTATAAATCCTTTTTTTACTATTGTCAATGCTTAAAACTTTTGCTTTTTATCACATATTTTCTAATATTTTTCTAATTATTATTTTCTCTGATTTGTAAATCTAAGTTTATTTCTTATCTTAATATTTCTTATTTTTTTAACTATATTAGTTAATATACAACAATACTTTATATTTTAAAATTTTTTATATGTATTTTCGAACACTTTTTCTATGTATTTTATTTATTTTTTATATATTTTTCACAAAAATATTTTTTATTTCTATGCATTTCTCCTCTATACTAACTGATATATTAGTTTTAATATATCAGTACTGGTATATTAGTTGTGTACACATAAAAAAACAATCTATAACAAACCAAACTTTGGAGGTATGTAACATGAGTATTAACATTATTATTGGTATCATTATGATACTTTCATTTCTAGGTTTAGCTTGGTATTGTGT
>CALWGN010000009.1 GCA_944380055.1 uncultured Lachnospiraceae bacterium | reverse complement strand
AAGTTGTTAAAAAATATGCTTCTCCTTCACTTAATTTAAATACTTCTTTAATATATTGTATTTCTGATTTGTCTTGTGCTAAAAATAATTTTGTATCTGATGATGTTAATACTGCTTGTACCTCTGGTTTTTCGTAGAAATCTTGGAATTTTTGAGACATAACTGCTAAGGATACATTTCTTTTCCTTGCACGTCTTGCCATTGTGTTTAAGAAGTCTACTGCCTCTGGGTATGGTAGTAGCATCCATGCCTCATCAATTAGAACTCTCTTTTTAGAAGCTTTTTTCTTATCCTCACTATTCTTTTTAACATATTTTTCCCAAATCCAAGAAAGTAAAATTTGTTGTGCCAATGGTCTTGCAAATCTTTCTTCTAGTTGTGATATGTCTAAATTTATAAATGGAACATTGTCCAATAGTTCAAAAGTAGATTGTCCATCAAAATATGCCATTTGACCATCATATTCTCTTATGTATTGTCTCATAACTTTGCTTAAATAACTGTAATGGAAACGATAATCTGGGTTGTCATTTGTTTGTGCATTGTTTAAAATTCTTCTATACCAACTGCCTATTGTTGGCATATCCTTTTTTCTTCTTCCTAAATAGTCATTTTTAATTTTAGTATCTGAATATAGACTTTCTACATTATTGGTAATTCCTATTGCTGCATATTCTTGCGCAACCGCTTCTGCAATAATTTGTTTTGTTAACTCGTTTACTTCCTCGCTTCTTGTGCTTCCTCTTGCCATAGTCAATAAAGCTTGTGTTACGTCTTCTACTTTATTTTCTACATTAAGTACAACTCTTTCTCTACTTGTTATTTCATCTTTTACAATTTCTGGTTCAATATCAAATAAATTTATAATTGTTTCTGAATTTGGGCTAATTGTTACATTAATTCCTCCGCAATGCTTCTGCTACTATTCCATATTCGCCTTCAGCATCTAAGGCTAAGCTTTCAATTCCCATTAATACAGAAGAACGAGCTGTTAGAGTTTTTATTGTAACACCCTTGCCAGCACCAGATTTACCAAATATAACCATGTTGTAATTATTAAGTGTTGGGCTAAAGTTATCAAACAGAACTGGTAATCCTGTTTGACGATTAAATCCTAATGGGATTCCTTGTTCATGTCCTACTTCTGAAGTAAAAAATGGAAATACAGTTCCCATAGAACGTCTATCAAATGTATGGCTTTTATTTAATTTGTTTTCACAAAATGGCATATTAGTTTTAAATGCTTCTTCTTGTGTTGCCCATGCCGATTTTACTCCAATTAATGTTTTAGACATTTCTGCTGATAGCATTTCTGTATATTTGTCTAGTTCGTCTAAGCTATATGCAAATAATGTACAAATAATACTTGAATTAAATAATTTATTAAATCCTGCTGCTATTTCATCTCTAAGTTCTTCTGCTTCTGCTCTTTTTTGAGCTAGTATTCTTTCCCTGTTAATGTCTCCTCTATCAAAAGCAACCAATCTCTCAGATTCCAATTCATTAATTGTTCTATTTAATTCTGTTTGTGATGAAGATTCACTAATTGGATTAATAAATACCGAAACATTTACGTCTCCAAAAGTATACATCCCTCTTAAAAATTCTGGAAAAGTACACATTCTTGGTATTGTGGATACAATCATATTTCTTGCAAATCTTGTTTTGTTTGATACAATTTCCATATAGTTAGTATGGCTAACATCTATTCCAGCTGGTGCAATTAAGTCTTTAAGGCTTTTTACATTTCCTCTAATTATTTCATCTTGAAAACTGCGAGCTTCGTTTGTAGTGTTATTCTCTAGTTTACTTTTCTTATTCTTTTTCATTTGGACTTCCTTCCTCAAAATCTAAATCACAGATTTTGTATTTTGCTTTTTCTTTTTAGATGTTTTATTGAAATAATTTATTTTTAAACTGTTTTTTTACTTCTTTTAACTCTTTTTTTGACTTCTTTTACTGCTTCTTCGTATATTTCTGGATCTATGTTATCTTTGTATTCTTCTAATAGTTCTAATGATTTTTCTTCAAGTAATTTCATTTTTTCGTCTTCTGTTAATTCTGTATTTTTCTGTGCATTAACTAATGTATCTGTTACAATATCTATTGCATTCTCTTCTATTTGTTTATCTAATTCTTCTTTTTTCTTTGCTAATACATCTTTTGAAGTAGAATATAGGGCATCATATTGTGAATCTAATGCTCTAGATAACTGTAATGTTTCTGATGCATCTCTATTATATGCAACATATAGCAATTCTGCTAATTCTTCTGAGTCTAAAATTCTTCCTGTAACATTTGATGTTGCTAATAGTCTAATAATGTTTTGGCATCTTGTATATAATTCCGAAAAACAAATATTACTAATTTCATCTTTACCATATGTATTTGTAGCACCAAATTCTGCTGCATAATAAGAAACTATAATATATGTTTTTTGTTGTAGTACATTTTTATTAGCACTTAGTCTTGATACATAATCTGTTATATCTGTTCCATATTCTAGTATGTTTATTTTTCTTCTTTTGTCAAACTCTAGTCTACGAACTATTTCTTCGTCTCCGCTCTGCTTCTTTTATTTTAATATCTAAGTGTTCAATTTGTCTTTGAATTTCTTTAATTTTATTTTTATATTCATCTAAAATATCTCTTAAATTTAAACTTCTTGTTTGAATATATAGTTGAATTGGGAATCTTAGTGTATTTAATAATTGAATAAAGCCTTCTTCTACACCAATTTTTTCTTGTTCTGATAGTAAATCGTAATTAACGCCTTGGCATTGAATTGCCATAACGTATTGTTCTCCATTTTTTCTAACTATCATACTATCTTTTATTTCATCAAATTCCATA
>CALWGN010000008.1 GCA_944380055.1 uncultured Lachnospiraceae bacterium | reverse complement strand
TATGGTTTGCAAGCCTTATCTACGATTTCTGGATCAAATGTTGTTGTAGCAAGAATACCTGTATCTGCTAATCCTTCATTTAATAAGTGTTGTTGTAAATTACCAATATAAGCTCTAAAAATATTTCCAGAACCAATGTGTACCCATGTTGGGTTCTTTAATGTATTTTCTCTTACTTTTTCCACATCAAACTTTGGTAATTCAATTCCTTTGCTTTCCCAAGCTTGTCTGTCTGCAATGCCTTTGTAATTTAATTCTAACATTGTGCACATCCTTTCTTATGTTACATACAACTGTATATTGTCATTATTATACTGCATTTTCTCAGTTTTATCCCATATACATCTTTGCTTGTTATACTTTTCATTATAAACATTATTTTTTAAAAATCCATTGCATTTTATTGATATGATATTGCAAAAAACACCATTTTTTCTTATAATAAATAAGTATTGTTTATATTTTTTTTATTTAATTTATCTATACCAAATTTTACTATTTTTTATATTTTAGTTACTTTTGCTAACTATAATACAAAGGAGTGTTTTTATGGAGCATACTTGTAATTATTTTACAGATTTAATTCGATTTGAATTTAATTCAACCTCATCCAATATGGAAAACTACTCATTACATTGTCATAACTTTTATGAATTTTATTATTTTCTTAGTGGAACTGTGGAATACTTAGTAGAAGGTGTTACCTACTATCCTACTCCAAATAGCCTACTTTTATTGCCACCAGGAGTCTTTCATGGCGTAAAAGTGCATGGTGATATTCCTTATAAACGCTATGCTCTACACTTTCTTCCTGAAGCGATTCCATTGGAATATCGTAAGTTACTATCTCAAATTTTTCCAATTTTAGATAAAAATAATGAAAAGCAAATTTATTACGAAAATTTAGAACAATTTGGACTAGATTCTTTCTTTCAAAACTTTATTACATTTTCTAAAATGTCAAAAGATTTACAACAACTGGCACTACAACCTTACTTATGTAGCTTGCTACTTCAAATTATTTATATGAAAGAATGTAGAAATGAAAGTATTAATTCTAGTGAAAACCTATCTGTTGTAGAACAAATTATTCATTATCTAAATGAAAATTTAGCATCACCTATTTATTTAGATGACTTATCAAAACGTTTTTTTATAAGTAAAAATCAGTTAAATCGAATATTTCAAAAAGCAACGGGTACTACTATTAAAGAATATTTAATTTATAAGCGTGTTATTCACGCTCAACAATTACTTACCAATGGATATTCTGCCGGTGAAGCTTGTACAGCATCTGGTTTTTCCGATTATTCCAGCTTTTATCGAGCTTATCGAAAAATTACTGGTCACTCTCCTGCACAAGATAGAAACATTCTTTCTTTTGCATCCTCCCCAAAACCAATTACTATGGTTTCTTCTTTGCAGGATAAAGAGTTATTTTAATTGTTATACAAAAAAGCCATACTTCTTTTGATTTCCCATCAAAGCTAGTGTTTGTAGGGTACACCATTTTTAAAGTATGGCTTTTATTTTTACTAAATAAAATTACTGATTTTAAATTTTTACTATATCACAAGCAATCATTCATAAGGCTTATAAATAAGCAAACATTCATTATACTCAAAAAATCTTTTTCCCCATAAACTGCTTATATGCTCTATACTTAATTCATTCACTGAAACTCTTAACTTTTTCGCTTCACTTACATCTCCCATCCATGTATTCCATAATTCAATAGAATGACTTTTTTCTAAATGTTCTTTAATAAATTCTATGATTATTTGAGCATTTTTTTCATTAAACTTCCATTCAATAAAATTAACATATTTTTTCTTTGAGTATGGGCGAGCTAGTGATATATCATCTTCTTTAATAATACGCATAGCATACTCCTCGTCCATAGGAGAACTCATAATAAGATAGCTTATATTACTAGAGTCAACTTTCTTTACTCGTAAGTTATCATATTCCTTAATGGGGGTATCACTTGCAAAAAATATATAGTAACTCACATCTAATCCTCCCTATAATTTAAGTAATGTTTCTAAACACAAATATAGACTTTTTTTCCTACACCTTTTCAAAAAATTCTACTCTAACTCTTTACAAATAACTATCTTTTAAACATAAAATATACTCTACCCTAAATAAGAAATTCTAGTCCTAAACTTTACGTTGGGGTAAAGTAAAAAGGAGCCTTATAACATAACAAGCCATACCCTCACCTTGAGAGTATGGCTTGTACATAATTACATTTATTACTTGCTTAAAATTTCTACTGTATCACGAGCAATCATTAATTCTTCGTTTGTTGGAATAATCATTGCTAATACTTTAGAATCATCTGTTGAAATAACAGCTTCACGTCCACGTACTTGGTTCTTTTCTGGATCAATCTTTGTTCCTAAGAATTCAAGATACTTTCCAATCATTTCACGAACATAGCTTGCATTTTCACCAACACCTGCTGTAAATGCAATAACATCTACACCACCCATAGCTGCTGTGTAGGCTCCAATATACTTTCCTACATTGTAAGCAAATACTTTTAATGCCTTAGTAGCAAGTTCATTTCCATTTTCAGAACCGTTTGTTAAATCTCTAAAGTCACTAGATAATTTAGAAAGCCCTTGTACACCAGACTTTTTATTTAAAACATTCATTACTTCACTAATAGATAAGTTTTCTTTTTGAGCAATAAATTCAACAATAGCTGGGTCAATGCTACCACTTCTTGTTCCCATTGGAACACCTTCAAGTGGAGTTAATCCCATAGAAGTATCTACAGATTGTCCCTTATTTACTGCACAAATAGAAGATCCATTTCCTAAATGACATACAATTACTCTTAAATCTTCTGGCTTCTTTCCTAATATTTCAGCGGCTTTCTTAGATACATAGCTATGGCTTGTACCATGGAATCCGTAACGTCTTACTGCATATTTTTCATAATATTCATATGGAAGTCCGTAAAGATAAGCTTCCTCTGGCATTGTTTGATGGAATGCTGTATCAAAAACTCCTACCATTGGTACATTTGGCATTAATGCTTTACAAGCATTGATACCGATTAAGTTTGCTGGATTGTGTAATGGAGCTAAGTCATTACATTCTTCAATCTTAGCTAATACT
>CALWGN010000007.1 GCA_944380055.1 uncultured Lachnospiraceae bacterium | reverse complement strand
GCCAAGAAGCATTTGATATGGGTTATCAAGTGAAGGCAGGAGTAGAAAGTGAATTTTATTTATTTAAACAAGACGAAGAGGGGAATGCTACTAAAGTACCATTTGATAATGCTGGATACATGGACATAGCGCCTATGGATAAGGGAGAAAATGTAAGAAGAGAAATTTGTTTGAGTTTGGAGGAAATGGGAATTGAGCCTGTGTCATCTCATCATGAAAGAGGACCTGGCCAAAATGAAGTAGAGTTTCGGTATTCTGATGCAAGCAATACAGCAGATAATTTTATTACATTTAAATCAGTGGTAAGAACAATAGCGGAAAAAAATGGTTTATCAGCATCATTTTTGCCAAAACCTTTAAGAAATCACGAAGGAAATGGTCTTCATATTAATCTTTCTTTGTATAAAGATGGGGAAAATATGTTTGAAAGATTTAAAGAAGAAAATAGTGAAGCAAGAAGTTTTGTAGCAGGTGTTATGCGTAGAATTCGTGAAATTACTTTATTTTTAAATCCAATGGAAAATTCGTATGAGAGATTTGGACGTTGTGAAGCGCCAAAGTATATTACTTGGTCAGAACAAAATCATTCTCAACTAATATGTATTCCAAATGAGAGAGGAAGCTATAGCCGTATGGAACTTCGTTCCCCGGATTGTATGTGTAATCCATATATTGCATTTCATCTATTAATTCAAGCTGGTTTAGAAGGAATTAGAGATAAGTTAACATTACCAGTGGCTGTGAATGCAGATTTAAATGAGCAAGAAATCATCAAAGAAGAAATATTATGTTTACCAGAGTCTTTCAAAGAGGCAAAGAAATACGCACTAGAAAGTGAATTTTTAAAACAATCACTTTCTGAAGTAGTAAGGAATAAGTTATTAGATGTGATTAATACAGTAGATGAAAAGGAACGTTAATCGTGAAGCAATGAGTATGTTAAGGAGGTGATTATAATGGAGAAAGTTATGGTTGTTTCAAGTGCAAAGGCAGTAGATAGTAGTATCAAAGGTTTGCTAAAAGAAGCAGGCTATTCCAATATAATCACAGTGCAAAATGGGGCAATGGCAAGGAGAACAATGGTAGAAAATGATGTAGATATAGTAATCATTAATTGTCCTTTAAGTGATGAATTTGGTATGGAGTTAGCAGAGGAGATTGTTGTTGGCACAAATAGTAGTGTAATGTTACTTGTAAAAAGTGAATTATTAGAGGAAGTATCTTATGAAGCAGAAAAATTAGGGATTTTTGTTTTATCAAAGCCACTTTCCAAAGTAATATTTTATCAGTCACTTAGAATGCTACATGTAGCATATCAAAGGATTTCAGGTTTAAAAAAAGAAAATGATAGGCTAAAAAATAGAATCGCAGACATTCGATTAGTAGAGCAGGCCAAGTATGCATTAATTCATTATTGCAATATGAGTGAAAATGAGGCTCATCATTATATAGAAAAAAATGCAATGGATCAGAGAATATCAAAGCGAGAAGTTGCTAAAAATATTATTAGTAAATACAATTTATAAAAATAAATTTAATTTCCTATATATAATTAATTAGTTAATAGATAAATTTTATGTAAAAGAGTAGGAATAATTTTCACTTGACATGAAAATTTTTAACTCATATAATAAAAACGGTAAACAAGTATTTTGCCAGCAACATCAGAAAAAGTCTAGGTGTTTGTTGGCAAAACTTTTTTCAGACATAAAAAGCCAATTATAAATAACCGTTTTTAATAGAAAGATGATATAAAATAATCCATTTATATATAGGAACGGACAATAAGGAGGAGCAAAATGTCAGTAAAGTATGTATTTGTCACTGGTGGTGTGGTATCTGGATTAGGAAAAGGAATTACAGCAGCTTCACTAGGTCGTTTATTAAAAGCAAGGGGCTATAAGGTTACCATGCAAAAGTTTGATCCATATATTAATATGGATCCGGGAACAATGAATCCAGTACAGCATGGAGAAGTTTTTGTTACTGAGGATGGAACAGAAACAGACTTGGATTTAGGACATTATGAACGCTTTATTGATGAATGCTTGGATAAAAGGTCAAATGTTACAACTGGTAAGATTTATTGGACAATCCTTAACAAAGAGCGTAGAGGAGAATTTGGTGGAAATACAGTTCAAGTAGTTCCTCATGTAACAAATGAAATTAAAAGTCGTTTCTATAAAAGTGAACAATTTAATGAGGGAGATAATACAGAATTTGCTATCATTGAAATTGGTGGAACAGTAGGAGATATTGAATCACAACCATATATTGAGGCAATCCGTCAGTTTCAGTATGAAGTAGGACATGATAATTGTGTCATGATTCATGTTACATTAATCCCTTATTTACAATCATCTCATGAATTAAAGACTAAGCCAACGCAAGCTAGTGTAAAAGAATTACAAGGAATGGGAATTCATCCAGATGTATTAGTTTGTCGCTGTGATTATCCATTAAATCAAGAAATAAAAAAGAAGATTGCATTATTCTGCAATATTAAAGAAGAAAATGTAATAGAGAATAGTAATGTATCTATTCTTTATGAAATTGTAGAAGCAATGGAAAAAGAGCATTTGGCAGATGTTGTATTAAATTCTATGAACCTTCCAAATCCTAAGCCAGATTTAGAAGATTGGAATACAATGGTTTATAATTGGAAAAACCCAAAATATAAAGTAAATATTGCATTAGTTGGAAAATATATTACTCTTCACGATTCTTATTTATCGGTAGTAGAATCATTAAAACACGGTGGTGTAGCCAATTGTGCTGATGTAACTATCAATTGGATTGATTCGGAACAATTAACCAAAGAAAATGTCTCTGATCTACTAGGAAATGCAGACGGTATTATTGTACCAGGAGGATTTGGATCTAGAGGTGTAGAAGGAATGATTACAGCCATTGAATATGCAAGAGTAAATAAAAAGCCATACTTAGGAATATGTTTAGGAATGCAACTTTCTATGGTAGAGTATGCAAGAAATGTGATTGGATTTAAAGATGCTCATAGCTTAGAGCTAGACCCAAATACAACTCATCCAATTGTCCATATTATGCCAGATAAAGACGGACTAGAAAATATTGGCGGAACATTACGTTTAGGAGCATATCCTTGTATTTTAGAGGAAGACTCAAAAGCATATAAAGTATATGGAACAAAAGAAATTAGTGAAAGACATAGACATCGTTATGAAGTAAATAATGATTATCGAGAAGATTTTAAAACACATGGAATGAAAATTTCAGGTGTTTCTCCAGATGGAAGAATTGTTGAAATGGTGGAAATACCAGAACATCCATGGTTTATAGCAACACAAGCACATCCAGAATTTAAGTCTCGTCCAAATAAACCTCATCCTTTATTTGCAGGATTTATTAAGGCAGCCTTAGATCACACAAATAGATAAAGTAACATAAAACCCAGAGAATAAAATTCGTCTTTTCGACGTAATTTTCTATAATGTAAAAAGAATGAGAGGGAGCTAAGTATATGTCAAGTATCAGTGGATTAAAAGAAGAATGTGGAGTATTTGGTATTTATGATTTAGACAATAATCAAAATGCAGGAAGAACAGTATATTATGGTTTATCTGCATTACAGCATAGAGGGCAAGAAGCCTGTGGGATTGCTGTATCAAATACGGAAGGTCCGAAGGGAAATATTGAATATTATAAGGGACTTGGACTGGTAAATGAAGTATTTTCCAAAGAAACACTAGATAAGCTTGAAGGAAATATTGGTGTTGGCCATGTAAGATATTCTACTTCTGGTGGTGGTGGAATTGAAAATACACAACCCATTGTATTAAAGTATGTAAAAGGTACTCTTGCATTTGCCCATAATGGTAATCTAGTAAATGCCAAAGGGCTTAGAAATAAGCTAGAATGGGGCGGTGCTATTTTCCACTCAGATGTTGACTCAGAAGTATTTGCTTATCACATTGCTAGAGAAAGACTTCATACTGATTGCATTGAAGATGCAGTAAAAAAGGCAAGTGTAAATGTAAGAGGTGCTTATGCATTAGTTGTTATGAGTCCAAGAAAGCTTATCGGAGTAAGAGATCCATATGGATTAAAGCCACTATGTTTAGGAAAGAGAGATAATGCATATATATTAGCTTCAGAAAGCTGTGCTATTATAGCAGTAGGTGGAGAGGTTATTAGAGATATAGAGCCAGGAGAAATTGTAACAATTACACCAGATGGAATATTTTCAGATAAAAGCCTTGTTAGTGATAAAAAAGCAAGATGTGTGTTTGAATATATTTACTTTGCAAGAGCGGATAGTAAAATCGATGATGTAAGTGTATACGATGCTAGAATTCGTGCAGGAAAGGCTCTTGCTAGGTCTTATCCAGTAGAAGCAGATTTAGTAGTAGGTGTTCCAGAGTCTGGAATTATTGCAGCAAAAGGATATGCAGAAGAAGCCAACATTCCATTTGGACTAGCTTTTTATAAGAATAGCTATATAGGGAGAACATTTATTAAGCCAGATCAATCAGAACGTGAAATTGGTGTAAAAATGAAATTAAGTGTACTTGAATCTGCTGTAAAAGGAAAGCGAATTATTATGGTAGATGATTCTATTGTTCGTGGAACAACAAGTGCTAATATTATTAAAATGTTAAAGGCAGCAGGAGCGACAGAAGTACATGTAAGAATTAGCTCTCCTCCATTTTTACATCCATGTTACTTTGGAACAGATGTACCATCCAATGAACAACTAATTGCACATAATCATACATCAGATGAAATTTGTAAAATCATTGGTGCAGATTCTTTGGGTTATTTAAAAATAGAAGATTTATCTTCAATGGCAAATGGATTAGAAATTTGCAGTGCTTGCTTTAGTGGACAATATCCTATGGATATTAATGATGATCCAATAAAAGAAGAGAATAATTAATCATAGAAAAACCTTCCTTTGCACATTGTGCGCATAAAAAACAACCAGATGTTGAAGTCTGGTTGTTTTTCTTTTGAGATATTTTGGGTTTATGGATAATTTCCACTTATGGATAATTTTTATTCACTTCTAAGTGCCTCTACAGGATCTTTCTTTGCAGCAAGTTTTGCTGGAATGGTTCCTCCAATTAAAGTAAGAAGTACACTTATTGTTACAAGTAAAATAGCGTGTACTGGATTTAACTGAGCAACATTTGGAAGCTCTGTCATACTTTCAATTACTGAATTAATTGGAATTGTCAATAAGTAAGAAATCCCAATTCCTAATAAACCAGAAAAAGTTCCAATAATAAATGTTTCTGCATTAAATACACGAGTAATATCTTTCTTTCTTGCACCAAGCGCACGTAATACTCCAATTTCTTTTGTTCGTTCTAATACAGAAATATAAGTAATAATACCAATCATGATTAGTGATACAATTAACGAAATGGAAGCAAAAGCAATTAAAACTAAAGTAATAGCGCTCATAATTCCACTTGTCATTTCTGTCATTGTACTAGCAAGGTCAGTATATACAATTTTATCTTCATTGTCTTTATCTTTGTTGTAATCATCTAAATAGCTAGTTACTTGTTCCTTTGCATCAAAATCCTTTGGATACAAATAAATCATATAAGGAGTTTCATCTCCTCCAAGGTAAGAAATAAGTGATTTCTTTGATTCATCTGTTAATTTTTCCATTGTTAATACATTATAATTGGCATCTTTTTGAGCAGTTACAATTTCTGAATCTTTTTCAATATCTAATACTTTTTGTACAAGTGAGTCGCTATAAACAATACCATTTCCCAATAATCCAAGGGATGTATCTGGTTTTAAGCGGACAATTCCTGAAATAGTAAGAGTAATAGCATCTTGAGAGTTATACATTGCATTATAGTCAGTATTTGGTAAAAAGTTTCCAGTAGGAGCCTTTGTATAATACTCATTGTTTGGAATTAATTTTAACTCAGTTCCTATAATAGAATCAAAAGAAACTGTATCCCCTGCTGCTACATCAAATCCTAAATTGGATAAGGAAGTATAATCCAATCGATTGCTTGTATCTATAACAAGAATTAAATCTGTTTCACTAGCTGGATAACTACCTGCTAATAAATCATAATTGTCCTCTAAGAAAGAAGTAGCAGAATTATCTAATTTTTCAGGATAAGAAGCAAGTCCAGCACCACTCATACTTGTCATGGCAGTAGACTGACCACTAGATCCCATATTCATACCAATTGGAATCGTAACTGGTACAATAGAATCTTCTGTTTTACGGATAAGATTAAAGTTTACAAGTCTTGTATAACCAATACTTTTACAAATATCTGGATTAATATTTTTTACATATTCTAAATAATCGCTAGATAGCATATTTGTGTGAGTAATCATACTAGTAGAAGAATCATAAAGGGTAATTTCCTTTGCATCAGTAAATTCTTTTTCTTGTGTATTAGTAATTTCCTCTTGCATTGCTTGTAAAGAATCTGTGTCTAAATTCATGGCAGTTTGTGAAATAATAATTGGAAATTCTGCCAATGCATCGCTTTGGAACTTATCAATTTGTATCTGAAATCCGGAAGATAAACTTAAAATAAGAGCAATACCAATAATACCAATACTAGCGGCAAAAGCTGTAAGAGTAGTACGCCATTTCTTTGTACTAATATTTTTACCAGATAGCTTTAAAGCAGTAAAAAAGCTCATACTTGTTTTCTTTAAAGAGTATCCAGTAGATTTATCTGTTGCTTCATAAGGATTAGAATCATGAGTAATATGTCCATCTTTAAAATTAACAATACGATCTGCATATTCTTCTGCTAATTCAGGGTTGTGAGTAACCATAATTACTAGTTTGTCATGGGCAATTTCTTTAATTAACTCCATAATTTGTTTGCTTGTTTCTGAATCTAATGCACCAGTTGGTTCATCAGCTAAAATAATATCAGGGTCATTTGCTAGTGCACGAGCAATAGCAACACGTTGCATCTGTCCACCAGAAAGTTGATTTGGCTTTTTGTGAATATGATTTTTTAGTCCAACTTTTTCTAAGGCTTCCAATGCTCGTTTGTGTTTTTCAGAAGAAGAAACACCACTTAATGTCATTCCCATTTCCACATTATCTACAATACTTAAATGAGAAATAA
>CALWGN010000006.1 GCA_944380055.1 uncultured Lachnospiraceae bacterium | reverse complement strand
ATATTTCGACATTTAGAAGAGAGAATTTAGGGTTTGTATTTCAGGATTTTAACTTATTAGACACATTTACTATTAAAGATAATATTTTATTACCTCTGGTTTTATCTAGAACACCATATGATGAAATGATAAATCGATTGCAACCGGTGGTACAAATGTTAGGAATTTCCGATTTATTAGAAAAGTATCCATATGAAGTATCTGGTGGGCAAAAGCAGCGAACAGCAGTTGCACGAGCTATTATAACAAAACCAAAACTTATTTTAGCGGACGAACCTACAGGAGCATTAGATTCTAAGGCTACCCAACGCTTATTAGAAATTTTTGAAGAAATTAATTATAATAAGCAAACGATTATTATGGTAACTCATAGTGCTATGGCAGCTAGTTATGCCAAAAGAGTTTTATTTATTAAAGATGGAACAGTATTTCATCAGCTATATAAAGGAAATATGACTATTGGGCAAATGAACCAGAAAATAGCAGACACATTAACTGTTATAAGCAATGGAGGTGAGATTATTGAATAATCAGAAGTTTCTATTGAAAATAGCAGTTACCAATTTAAAGAAAAATAAAGAAAGTTATTTCATTTATTTTATTGCATGTTGTATTACTGTTTTTATGTATGCTATGTTTCAAATATTAGTGAATAATTCAGGAATGAAAGGAATTCCAAGAGATGATACATTAATACTTTTGTTAACTATGGCAACGTGGGTTGTAGGAATTTTTTCAGTACTATTTCTTACTTATGCAAATAGCTTTTTAATGAAACGAAGAAAAAAGGAATTTGGATTGTATGGAGTACTTGGATTAGAAAAACGCCACGTAATTATGATTAATTTTTATGAAAGTGCTATGTTAGGAATTGGCAGTATTTTAATCGGATTAATTGCAACAGCTACTTTGGGGAAAATGGCATTTTTATTATTAATACGATTTATTGGATATGGAGCAGGAAGTACCTATAATATAAGTAGCAAAGCAGTGATTTGGACTATTATATTGTTTGGAATTCTTTACTTTATATTGTTTGTAATCAATAGTATTAGTATTAAAAAATTAAATTTAATTGCCTTATTAAAAGAAGGAGAAAAAGGAGAAAAAGAACCAAAGGAAAAAATAATAATGACTATAATAGGATTATTAGCACTAGGCTATGGCTATTATTTGTCTATTACAACAAAAGATATAAAAATGTCTTTGATAATATTCTTTTTTGCATCTATTCTTGTAATTATAGGAACTTATTTGTTATTTATAACAGGAAGTATTACATTAATTAAATGTTTAAAGAAAAATAAAAGATTTTATTATCAGCCTAGAAATTTTATTTCTTTATCTAATATGATATTTCGTATGAAGAAAAATGGAGCAGGACTTGCAAGCATTTGTATTTTATCAACAATGATTTTAATTATTTTATCAACAACAGTATGCTTAAATGTAGGAAAAGAAGAAAGTATTAATAGTGAATTTGTAGGAGATATAACAGTAAGTTGTAATGAAGGGTATAACTCGATTTCTAAACAGCAATTATTTCAACAAATAAAACAAAGTGTATGGGAAGTTGGAGAAAAGTTAGGAGTAGATATTACTTTATATAAAGATGTTGATAAAAATACTCTCTATTTTTATATGAAGGATGACACTGTCATAAGTTTTGAAGAATATGAAGGAGAGTCAAACATTGATAAGGAATACACTCGTAAACCTATCAATGTAATAACATTAGATGAGTATAATCGTTTAGAAAATAAAAATGAAGTATTGCAAAAGGATGAGGTACTATTATATTGCTATACAGAAAAATATAATAGCGATGTAATTACTATTGCTAATAAGACATTGAAAGTAAAAAATCAATTAAATAGTACAACTTTTACAACAAAAAGAAGTAATAAGACAATGGGAAGTATTTTATGGCTAATTGTAGATAGTGAAGAGACAAAAAAAGAAATTATAAATTATTATAATTTAGTAAATGAAAAAGCATATAATAGTGGAAAGATAGAATATCTAACTAGTTATTTAGAGTCTTATTTTTTCTATATTAAAATTGATGGAAATGAAGATGATATACAAGAGTATACTACATTATTAGATGCAGCAATAAAGGGGCAGGGTATTTCTGCAATAATATCAGATAGAACACAAACAAAAGAGCAATGGAGCATTGCTTATGGAGGACTATTATTTCTTGGAGTGTTTCTTGGAATTTTATTTACAATGGCAATGGTATTGATTATTTATTTCAAGCAAATGTCAGAAAGCTATGAAGATATGAAGCAATTTGAAATCTTAAAAAAAGTAGGAATGGATAAAAGGGAAATTAAAGGAACGATTTATAAGCAAATTCATATGGTGTTTTTTTTACCGATAATTGTAAGTATTATTCATGTAGTAGTAGCATTTCCTTTGATGCAAAGATTACTAATAATGTTTGGGTTATTAAATACAGAACTGTTTATACTCTGTATAACAATTGTTGTTATCATATTTACTACATTTTATAGTATTGTTTATTTTATGACTGGAAAAATATCTCATTTTGATAAGATAGTAAGTGAGTAATATTATTTTTTTATGTAAGATATTTTTATTATATGAGTTAATCTTAGAATATGCAAGTTAGGTGAAAAATCACATAGTAGCGTTGTTAAAAAGGAGATTGCAAAGCCAATATTATTTGGTTTTGCAATCTCCTTTTCGTGTTATATGATAGGAAACTATCCCATTAATAATCTTTTCTATCTATATTGTCTAGGCGTAATACCAGTATATTTTTTAAATACTTTAGAGAAGTAGCTTTGGTCTTCAAAGCCTGTTGCAGTAGCAATTTCTACAATAGAGTAATCTGTATTACTTAATAAATGTTTACTTTCTTCAATACGAACAAGATTTAAATATTCTTTAAAGGAAGAACCACAAGACTGCTTAAATATAGTAGAAAAATAAGCAGGATTTAAATGAACATAATTTGCTGTTTCTTCTAATGTAATGTGGTTTGCATAATTTTTAGAAATATAGCGAATGGCTTTTTTAATTAGTTCGCTATTTTTAGAAGGAATATGATGGAACATATCTTCCATAAAGGTATCTACTGTTTCTTGAAGTCGGTTGCAAAGTTCATCAATGGTATTAATGGATTGTAACATTTTAATAAATGAGTTATTAATTTTTAAAATATGGTCAGTAGCAGCGCCACCTTCAATGGTAGCTCTTGAAAGTAGGGAACATAATTCAACTGCACGAGCCTTCATAATATCAATATTATTGCCTTCAGAAGCAAGTACATATCCTAATAAATCATTTAGAATATCCTTTGCTTCTTCAATATTTTTTGTTTTTACTTTTGTAATTAGTTCTTTTTCCTTTTCATAAGGATATGTTTCTTGTGTATGAGTTGTATGAAATTGATGAATTGCTAGTGCTTGTTTTGTTTTCATTTGATTATATAATTTTTCCTTGTTTGGTTCTTTTGCAATATCTGTTGGATTCATTAAATTTAAAAATAAGTAATATAATAAGCGATTAATATGTTTGATTGTTTCTTCCTCACAAACAGGAATGTCTCCACTTTTTTGATATAAATCAATTAAATCAGTTGGTGAAATCGGATGTCTTTTAGAAACATCAACAATCGAATTCGTATTTACTGGTTGCAAATGAAATGGTCCCACAAGTATTGAACCGACATAAACATTTTTATAAGTCAAAGGATATACTATATGGTTTAATTGTGCGTGGCAAGAAAAAATATAGGATTGTCCAAGTATCATAGCACGCTTACTAGCAGAAGCATGAAGTTTTGCACAAGTATTTTGATGCGGTAAATGCTTTCTAAATGCTTGACAGTAAGTAGTACATTTTCCTTCAGATTCTAAACTATTGCCGTCATTATCAATAAACTGAATTGGTAGGCCTAGACATACTTGAAAAGATTCAAGCATCTCTTGTAAGTTATCTTTTGAAATAATAGAATAAATATAAGGTTCCATGTGAATAAATCCTCCTAAAATAAGTAAAATTATATTGTCAGAGTGTTGGCTTTTGTCATATTTATGTATTTAATCATAAAAAAGTCATATTTATAATAGAAGCAAACTATAAAAAATTATAGCTATTTTTCATAAAAAAATAATATTGAAAAGTATTATAACACGTTTATAGAAAAAAGCATAGATTTTATGTATAAAAATCAAAAAAAAATTATAAGAAAAATTATAGAGGAAAATAATTTAATAAAATATTTATAATTTTCCTATTTACAAATGAAAAAAAAGTGGTATCCTATTGTTATAGAACTTATAGAACAAACAGAATAGTTTTTAAAAATAAAGTGAGGAGTGAGCATATGAATATTAACAAATTTACTCAGAAATCTATTGAAGCAGTACAATCAATGGAAAAAGTAGCATATGATTATGGAAATCAAGAGATTGGTCAACTTCATTTATTATATAGTATGTTGACTCAAGAGGAAGGATTAATTGGAAGACTAATAACAAAAATGCAAATTCAATTACCATATATGATACAAAAGACAGAAGAAGAATTAGGAAAACTTCCAAAAGTATCAGGTAGTTCTAATCACTATATTAGCAATGGATTAAATCAAGTGCTTATTCATGCAGAGGATGAAGCAAAAGCTATGTCAGATGAGTATGTATCACTAGAGCATATCTTTTTATCCTTAATTAAATATGCAGAAGGTGGCACAAAAAACATTTTAAAAGATGTTGCTATTACTAGAGAACGTTTTTTACAAGCATTATCAACAGTAAGGGGAAATCAAAGAGTTGTAAGTGACAATCCAGAAGCTACTTATGATACATTAGCAAAATATGGGCAGGATTTAGTAGAAAAGGCAAGAAACCAAAAACTAGATCCTGTAATTGGTAGAGATAGCGAAATTAGAAATGT
>CALWGN010000005.1 GCA_944380055.1 uncultured Lachnospiraceae bacterium | reverse complement strand
AAAACTTTAGCAACTTCAGATGCTAAACGACCTAATGTATAGCCTGTAGCATCAACTACATACCATTTTCTTTCAATTGTTGCAGGACTTGCCATGTAACTCTTCATTGGTTAACCTCCTATAAATGATCATATTTTCTGAATTATTTTGTTTCCTAATTCTATGAATTTATAAATTTATAAACTCTATGGAAACGTCGCTATAATAATATATGAAAAAATGTATTTACCGGGGCTTTGGCTTATACATCTTCATTAACATATTAACTGTTATTTAACAGCCTTTTAATTATAGTATAATTATAGATTTCTGTCAATATTTTTTCAGCTATTTTTCTTCTTTTCCCTACTAATTTCCTGATAAAAATTCAGCTGTCAAAAGGGTCATGTGAAATTTTAGGTAGCAACTTACACATATCAATAATTACTTATATAAAATATAGAACTGTGACTAGTTGTTTCCATACAATTTTTCATCATAGGTATGAAACCAAATATTTTGAACTTCTATTTCTCTAAATCCTAAACTTTCATAGCATTTTTTCGCTGAAACATTATTATCGCTAACAGTTAAATATACGTTATTTCTATTATTTTCTTTTAATTGCTTAAGAAATAATTGTATTGCTTTTTTACCTATTTTCTTTCCCCTAAACTGTGGTAGTACTCCAATAGCTTCAATCATAGCCTCTTTTTCACTACTCCAAAAGAAAATTCCTACTGTTTCTCCATTAGACTGAATAAAATAGAAATGATTTTCTTTCTTTTGAATCAATTCTTTCATTTCTTCTGTATTCCAAGTGGAAGACATTGGTACTTCAAAAAAGCACTTATTGTATATATCCACATATTGTTCTATCATTTCATTTTCTACATGGGCAAATGTAATTAGACTATCTTCTATATTATTTTTTACTTCCCAATAGTTTTGTAAATCATATTCCATTTTTAATAGCTTATTATACTCTTTATATGTGTAGTATCCTATTTTTCTTCCATTTACTAGTCCATTTGTTTTATCACAAATATAAATATCTTTTGCTCCATTTCTCGTTGCTTGCTTTGTTAATCTTACAATTGTCGCTTCATAGTCACTATTTACACAACGATTTAATACAATATAGGCTTTTTTCTTTGGAACAATTTCTTTTTGAATAAGAGTATATTCCATATATTTATTATTAACATGGATAACATTTTCCAATTCTTCTTCCTCTACAATAGAGACTAATGTAAGCCCATGTGCGGGAACTTTTTGCCCTGCCTCACTTCTTTCCCTTTTATCTAAAATTTCTTCTACTTGCTCTGGTGTATAAAATCCAGTTCCTACACGAATTAATGTACCTACAATAATTCGTACCATATTATACAGAAATCCATTTCCACTAATAGTAATGTGTATCATATCATCTTCTTTTTTAATGTCTAAACCATAAATGGTTCTTACGGTATCTTCTATTTGAGTTCTTGTGGAGCAAAAACTACGAAAATCATGTTCGCCGACTAAATATTTTCCTGCTTCTTTCATCTTCTCAATATCTAGTGGCATAAAATAAAAATAAGAATCCAATCGATACTTTGGCATTGGAATTTTTCTATTTAATATTTTATATTCATATGTTTTAATTGTATTACATTTTCTTGGATGATAACTTAAAGGTACTTCCATAGATTGTTGTATCACAATATCCTCTGGCAATCGTTGATTCAATGCATAACAAATTTTTTCTGGTGGAATTTTTGTATTTGTATCAAAAACAGCTACATTTCCTAATGCATGCACTCCTGAATCCGTTCTACTTGCTCCAATTACTTGGATATTTTCTTTTAGTAGCTGGCTTAACTTCTCATTTAAGATTTCTTCAATGGTTCGCCCATTTGGCTGTATTTGCCACCCACAATAGTTTGTTCCATCATAGGATATTACTAATTTAATTCTCTTCATTTATTTTTCCTTTACTTTATATATTTTACGCCAATCATTATTATGAAATATACAAATAAAGTAGTATAAGCAACATAGTCTCTTTGCTTATATTTTAATGGCTTCATTTTTGTTCTTCCTTCACCACCTCGGTAACATCTGGCTTCCATAGCCATGGCCAAATCAGTTGCTCTACGGAACGCTGATACAAAAAGTGGAACTAATAATGGTATCATACTTTTTGCTTTTTTTATAATTCCACCTGTTTCAAAATCTGCTCCACGTGCCATTTGTGCTTTCATAATTTTGTCTGTTTCTTCTATTAAAATAGGGATGAAGCGTAATGCAATGGACATCATCATAGCAATTTCATGAACTGGTACTTTTATCTTTTTTAGAAAGCCTAAGCTTTTTTCTAACCCATCGGTTAAGTCATTTGGTGTAGTTGTTAGGGTCATAACTGATGAGCCCATGATTAAAAAAATAAGGCGAACTGCCATATATACTGCAATAATAAGCCCTTCCTTGGTGGCTTTTAATTTCCAAATTTGAAATATCTCTTCTCCTGGAGTTAAAAATATATTAAATGATACACTTATTAATAGTAATATAACAATTGCTTTTAAACCACGTACAATATATTTTAGAGGAACTTTTGACATTCTAATAATAAATAATAAAAAGAATGCTCCAATACAATATCCAATAATTCCTTTTGTTAGAAATAAAGAAATAATGTATATCATTGTTCCTGCTAATTTCGTTCTAGGGTCCAATTTATGTATCGGTGAATCTACCGCATAATACTGGCCAATGGTAATGTCACGAATCATACTGTCCTCCTTAGCTATTTTTTCTATTTTTCCAAATAGTTAAAATTTCTCTCTTCGCTTCCTCTACTGTTGTAATATCTGTGCTAATATTCCAGCCTTTTTCCTTTAATTGGTGTACAATATAAGTTACTTGTGGTGCTGCTAATCCTATTTGCTCCAATTCTTTGTAATGGCGAAATACTTCCTTTGGTGTTCCATCAAACTTAACTTTTCCTTTATCCATTACAATAATTCTTTGTGCATATTTTGCAATGTCTTCCATACTATGAGAAACTAAAATAATTGTAATATTCTTTTCTTTGTGTAATAGCTTAATGGCATCTAATATTTCATCCCTTCCTTTTGGATCTAATCCTGCAGTTGGCTCATCTAAAATTAGAATTTCTGGATCCATTGCCAATACTCCTGCAATGGCTACTCTTCGTTTTTGACCACCAGAAAGCTCAAATGGAGAGCGTTCATAATAGCTTTCATCTAATCCAACTAATTGTAGTGCATGTTTTGCTCTCTCTTCTATTTCTTTTTTTTCTAACCCAAGATTTTTAGGTCCAAAACATACATCATCAAATACGGTAACCTCAAATAATTGATGTTCTGGGTATTGAAATACTAGTCCTACTTTACTTCTAAGTTCTTTCATAGAAAAGTCTTCATCACTTGTATTTTTTCCATTATAATAAATATTTCCACTTGTAGGACGAATTAGTCCATTTAAATGTTGAATTAATGTAGATTTTCCTGAGCCTGTATGTCCCATCAAACCTATAAATTCCCCATCTTTAATTTCAAGTGAAACATCATTGGTTGCATGAATAGGGCTTGCACTTCCCTCTCCATAAATATAGTTAATATGCTCTAATTTAATTGACATAACTGATTTACCAACTCCTCTACTGTTAGAATACCATCATCCAATGGCATTCCTTCTTTTTTTAATTGATATGCTAGCTCTGTTACTTGTGGTACGTCTAATCGATATTTCTTTAGCGTTTCTACTTGAGAAAATATTTCCTTTGGCTTTCCTTCCATTACAATATTTCCATCGTCCATAACAACAATACGGTCTACATCTGTTACTTCTTCCATATAATGAGTAATTAAAATAACAGTAATCCCTTCCTTTTTATTTAATTCTCTCACTGTTTTAATTACTTCTTTTCTTCCATTTGGATCTAACATTGCTGTTGGCTCATCTAAAATAATACACTGTGGCTTCATTGCCATTACACCGGCAATAGCTACTCTTTGCTTTTGACCTCCAGATAATTTGTTTGGTGAATGATGTCTATATGCCATCATTCCAACTGCTTCTAAGCTTTTTTCTACTCGTTTCCAAATATCTTCTGTTGGTACGCCTAAGTTCTCTGGACCAAAAGCTACATCCTCTTCTACTATATTCCCAATAATCTGATTATCTGGATTTTGAAATACCATACCTGCCGTTTGTCTGATATCCCATAGGTTATTATCATCCTTTGTATCCTTTTCACCTATCCATACGGTTCCTTCTGTCGGAAGTAATATTCCATTTAGATGCTTTGCCATTGTAGATTTTCCTGAACCATTATGCCCTAATATAGCAATAAACTCACCTTGTTCAATATCTAAATCCACTTGATTAATTGCTCGACTAGCACCAATTTCATTTCCTTCTTCGTTAAACTTTTTATAATCATGAATCAATTTTGCTATTTTTACAATTTTCATATTAATCCTCCATGTCAACACAATTAATTTTATTGCGAGGAACTTCTCAACTATTATTTCACTTCTAATAGCTATACTGTGTAAAATAATATCTCGTTTATTGTAGTTCATTATACACAAAATTGCAAGTTTATATTTTCTAGTGAATATCAGCCATATTTAATACGAAGTGTTTACTACTAGTAAGATATCACCTTCTATGGAATCAGAGTTTAGAATCTATAATTTTATATA
>CALWGN010000004.1 GCA_944380055.1 uncultured Lachnospiraceae bacterium | reverse complement strand
CAGTAGCCAACACAATTTCATCTAAAATACTAGAAGATAGTAGTTTACTCTTATGGTATAAATTACCATTATATGGATTGGATGGTGTCTGACAAATCGTTAATGCTCCACTTTTTTCAGGATTGTTTGAACCATTGGCATGAATCCTTATAAATGCTGCTGCATTTGCATTGTTCGCAATAGCAGCTCGTTCTGAATTGCTTATGTCTACATCATGGGTGGTACGAATCATAAGAACTCTATAGCCTCTACTCTCCAACTCACTTTGAAGTTTTAAAGATACCTGTAATGTTAATTGATATTCTGCAAGTCCACTCACACATCCGCTAGTACCACTTGCCACCTTTGGCTTTGTTTCACTTGCACCTGGTCCAATTGGCTCTTGCTCAGGATTTCCCTTTTGCTGATGTCCTGCATCAATTACAATCAAAGGCCTAGCCTCCTCTTTTACTACCGTTTCTTCTTGTGCCTCATGTGAAACTTCTATAGTACTCTCTTTCTCAGTACTCTCTTCCACTATTGTATCTTCTACTGTTGTCTCTACTTCTGAAGATTCTTTTACAGTCGACCCTGAAGTCGTTTCATTGGTATCTGTTGATACCTCTACACTTTCTTGTGTACTAGTCATAGTATTTTTTGTTTCTGTTGAACATCCATACACACTGTTAATGCTTAAAATATAAATACTTAGTAACATTCCAATTCTTTTTCTTACTTTCATATTTTTATATTTTCCCCTTTATTTATTGTATTTTCTTTAGTAATTTTTCTGTCCTATTGTCTTATTTATAATGATAGCAATTATTCGTTCTACTATGATTGCAATAATTGCTAATACTCCTAGATACATTAATGAAGTTTTACCTGGTAAAGTTACATGTAATAGCTTATTGAAAATATAAATAGCAGCAAAATATCCAACAGTCATACTTGTACATAAAAATACACGTAATTTGTTAAATGGAATACTAGATTTAATTACTCCTAAAATACTTACAAAACCTACAATAAAATACATAACTGTTTGTACTTCTGCTTCTGGTATTTGCACCTTACTTGCCGTTACAGATACAATAATAATTCCCAAAATAATAGTTAGGGCATTTGGCAATGCTCGAAGCAATACCGTTGGTAAAAATTTACCTGTAATTTTACGGTTATCTGCTTCAAATGAAGTAAAGAAAGCTGGGTACCCTTCAATGGCTGCATCTATTAATGTAATTTGTATTGGAACAAATGGGAATGCAAAATTACCTATTACACAAAGGAATGCTAATATAACAGAATATATTGTTTTAATGAAGAATACACTTGCCACACGAGTAATGTTATTAACCACTCGTCTTCCTTCACTTAATACTTGGATAAGCGATGAAAAATCTGAGTTTAATAATACAAGCTGTGCTGTTTGACGAGCTGCATCACTACCCTCTCCAATGGCAATACTGCAATCAGCTTCTTTTAATGCTAGAAGGTCATTAACACCATCACCAGTCATGGCAACAGAATGTCCCTTCTTCTTTAATGCAGTTACGATTTGACGCTTTTGTTCTGGTGACACACGACCAAATACAGAATATTTATCTACTAAATCATCTACACTAGCATTTTTATCAATACTGCTCATATCAACATAAGAAGCATAATCTTCTACTCCTGCCTCTTTTGCAATAGAAGACACTGTTACTGGGTTGTCTCCAGAAATAATTTTAATTTTTACTCCTTCTCGTTTAAAGTAATCCATTGTTTGCTTTGCATTTGCACGAACTGGGTCACTTATAACAATTCCAAGAAATGGAGTTACATTAGAAAGTGGAGTATCTGCTTTTACCTCTTCACTTGTAAATCCTGCAAGTAGTACACGTTTTCCATTTAATATTTCATCTGCTAAGCTTTGTGGAAGAGGCTTGTCTGTTAATTTTTCAGGTGCACCAATAACAAATGTACCACCTTCTTCAAACTTCATTGCACTCCATTTTCTTTGAGATGAAAATGGTACTTTATCAAGTGGTTCATATTTATTATTTTTCTCAAAATATTCATTTAGTGCTTGGAATGTAGCATTGTTATCATCTGTATGATTTAAGAAAGAACCAATTACTGTTTCATAATCTACATCTTCCATTAATGGATATATGCCTTCTACTTTCATACGACCTTCTGTAATTGTTCCTGTTTTATCAAGACATAATACATCTACATGAGCTAATGTTTCCAATGAAAATAATTCTTGAACTAATACTTTTGCTTTTGCAAGCTTTCCAACACCAACTGCAAGTCCAATACTGATTAATAATACAAGTCCCTTTGGAAGCATTCCTAACAGCCCTGCCGCACTAGATACAACAGCCTCTGCAATAGTATTATCTCTCATAAAATATGCCTGAACAAACAAAATAACTCCAAGTGGAATAATTAAAAAGCTTGTAAACTTTGTTACTTTTCTCATAGAAGTTACTAACTCTGAATGGACAGAACGCATTTTTTTTGTTTCCTCAGCAAGTTTTGTTGCATAACTGTCATTTCCAACATGAGTAACTTGTACATAACATTTTCCACTAATAACGGAACTTCCAGATAATACCTTATCATTTGCTTCTTTTGGAATTGGATCAGATTCTCCTGTTAATAAGGATTCATTTATCTCTGCCTTACCAGCTAATACAGTCCCATCTACACAAATTTGCTTTCCACTATCTAAAACCATAACATCATTTAATACAATATCTTCTACTGGTATGGTTATTTCTTTTCCATCACGAACAACAATTGCAGATGGTACCGATAATAAAGAAAGCTCATCCACTAATTTTTTTGCATGAAATTCCTGAATAATGGCAATTAAAATATTTGTTATAATAATAAGTATAAATACCATATTGCTCCATGCACCTACGAGGGCAAGGGCAATAGCAATACCAAAGTTTAATAAGTTAAATAATGTGCATACATTATCTTTAACAATTTGTCCTTTTGTTTTTGTAATCTTATCTTGAGCAATATTTTTGTAACCTTTTTCTATTTGCAGATTGACTTGCTCAGTTGTCAAACCCTTTTGATAATCTACTATTATATTATCCTTATTCGTCAAAACCGTTACCTCTCATATTTTTATTTTATTTCTGGATTGGAATAGCCAAACGTTTTCACTGTATTAACAATGTTACACCTTCTTTTGACTCACAATTCATCCTAATATACATTTCTAACTATAACGTGAAAAGTACCTCTTTATGTATCATATAGATATCTATTACTAGTGTCAACACTTTCCATTTATATTTTTCATTTTTCCCATAATTTAATAAAATATTAAGTATTATATGTGTGATTGATTCATCCATTTTCCACTTAAAAATCTTAATGTAAATAGTATAGCTCTAAAGAACCAGTCAATAAACATAGCAATCCATACCCCCATTACTCCCATATTAAATTGTAATACTAATAAATAACTAAATCCAATACGGAATGCCCACATAGAAAATACAGATACAACCATTGGAAATTTTACATCTGTAGCAGCTCTTAATCCGTGAGTTAATGTAAATGATAATGGCCAGACAATCATGCAAATGCTATGAACAATCATAAGTTTAACTGCTATTGCAGATGAATCAGCATTTAAGTTATAAATTTGCACAATTTGTGGTGCAAATACTGCCATTACAACTGCTACAACAGCTACAATTCCATAAGTAACTGCTACTATTTTTTTAATATACTTTTTTGCCTGTCCATATTCTCCTGCACCTACACATTGTCCTACAACAGTAATAAGCCCAAGTCCTAGTGCGTTTCCAGGTAAATATTCTATTGTTGCAAGATTTGATGCAATAGCAAAGGAAGCTGTCGCTGCTGTTCCTAATGTAGAAACCAAGCTTTGTACCATTAGCTTTCCAAATTGAAACATACTATTTTCTAAACCATTTGGAATACCTATTCTTAAAATATTTTTAATCATTTCAGGATGGTATCCTAATCGTAGACTTTTATCCACATGGATATCATTTTTAGGATTTCTAATAATATATAGCATAAATAATCCTGCAAATATTCTGGCTACTAATGTAGGAATTGCAACTCCCTCCACTCCCATATGAAGAATATAGATACAAATTGTATTTCCTGCAATACTAATTACATTCATACCTAATGATGTTTTCATAGATACTTTTGAATTTCCCATTGCACGATACAATGCTGCACAAGCATTATATACTGCTAAAAATGGATATGATAATGCAGACAAATAAAAATATATTTTTGCACTATCCATAACTGACTTCTCAATTTGTCCAAAGACAACTCTTAAAATAACAGAATTACCCGCAAGTGCTATAATTGTAATAAGTATAGTCACTACTACTGTTGACAATACAAGCTGATTTGCGGCAATACACGCTCTCTCTTTATCTTTTCTTCCAATAAACTGTGCTGCAACAATTGCTCCACCTGTTGCCATGGCAGATAGTAGCTGTATAATCAATATGTTAATACTTTCTACGAGAGCAACTCCCGATACGGCAGCTTCCCCTACCTTTGCTACCATTACTACATTCACCATGCCCACTAAAACAGATAAAATCTGTTCTATAATTAATGGAACCATAAGCTTTACTAAGTCTTTCCTTGAAAACATTTCCCTTTTCTCCCTTTGTCTATTATAAAAGCTACTTTCAATTCTACTACTATTTGTGGAGAGTTAGCAAGCACTTTTAAATAGAATATATTCTCCTTATGCCAATAGCAAGTTTTTGAACATACCATATTCTTGTTGCATACACTTGCATGCAAATTTTAGAAAAGCAAAAAAGACTTTAACTAGTTGAGTTTACTAGCTAAAGTCTTATCTTAAAAGAGAGGCGACAACCAGATTTGAACTGGTGATGACGGTGTTGCAGACCGGAGCCTTACCACTTGGCTATGTCGCCATATTAAATTGTTCGTGTAAACACGAGTGACTCCAAGGGGAATCGAACCCCTGTTACCGCCGTGAAAGGGCGGTGTCTTAACCGCTTGACCATGGAGCCTTGACTTAAAGTATGATACCATACATTAGTTTTTGTGTCAAGCGCTTTTTAAATTTTTTTTATTTTTTATTTTACATTTTTATTTTTATATTGTTATCTCTAATATAATATATGCATTCTTATAAAATATATTCCTGAATTAATAAATGAATTATAATTTTTTCTATTATTAACAATTTTTGCTATCCTAGCAAATAACTTTTTTACTAGGATAGCCCTTTTATTATACTACTGCACCAACAATAATTTTCATAAGTATATTGTTATTATAAATTGCACTTAACAGCTGGCTTTCTTGTACCATTCTCATAAGCTCTATGCCCCACTCTGTTCCACTAAAGGCAGTTAAAATTAAAGCTAATATCCATAAAATTAAAATCCCTTGAATAAAACCTAATGCTCCTCCTAGAAGCTTATTAATTCCTTTTATAATTGGTAAGTGACTAATTATATTTAACGCAAAGAAAACAATACGTATAACTACAAATACAAGGATAAATGTAAGTACAAACGCAATTGCGCTCATAATCATTTGTGTCAAATACCCACTAATATAATCAGAAAATGTGTCTACTCCAAGAGTTTCATAAATAGCTGAGTTATTATTTTCCTTTAATGTTTGTAATATAGAATTTGGTAGTGGTAAATTTTCAATGGCTTTCATTTGTTGTCCAACAGTCAACTGTGCCATAGAATCTCCAATTATTTCATCAAAATAACTTCCTACTTCTGCCTGAATAGATGTTTCAATCTTTGTTTCCTCTAATAAAAAGTTTTTTACATGAGGTGTAAAGAAACTTGTCAAAAATAAAGTAATAATCATTGAAATCAGAGATAGTGCAATTTTTATAAAGCCTCTTTGATACCCAACAGCTATCATTAAAATAATAAAACCTATTACAACAATTGTTAACCAGTTCACTCATGTCCTCCTGTACATTTTATGATTCAATAAAGTGTTGCTCTTTTAATATTAGTCTTCCCTCTTCATCATACTTCATAACCATTATATTTTTGAAAAAGCCAATGAATGATTTTTTATCTGCACGTTCAATTACTTCTTCCATAAATTCTTCTACTTGAATTTTTCCGTCTTCTCCTGACTGTTCCATAATTTCTTCAATACGTGCATGTAACGCTAACATTGCCATATCATCAATTACACAGTCTCTTTCTTCTGCATATTGAATCGCTGTTTGCACTAATTCTTTTTCTGTATATTCTTTTACTTCAAATTTTTCTAAAAAGTATTGTCCTATCTGAGGATGGAACTGTAACCATTCATTCATATCCGCTCTATTATCTAATAAAACTACTAAAAATTCTTTTTTATTTTTTTCTAAAGCATAAACTAATTGGTCTGTAATTGAATCGCTTAATTTACTTGCTTGCTCAATTAACAATACCTTTCCCATTACCTTTGAAATTACTTGGCTTAAGTCCTTTTTATTTAACTTAGCTGCTGTCGTTTTTGCAATAGTATTTGGTCTATTTTCTCCATCTTCTTCTAGCTTCTTTAGCTTATCAATAATAAACTGTAATCCAGATGCCATATTTCTACAAGTTACAATAAAGTGCCATGGTGTTAGTTCTTCTTCTAGTTGTAGTATATCCTTTAATATTAAAGTTTCTTCTGGAACTTTCTTCTCTTCTATTGCAACTGCTTCTTTTGTATCCTCTTTTTGTTCAGTGAATGATTCTGATTTGGTAGATGCTGCCTGTTCTACTACTATATTTTCTTTAGAGTTTTCCTGTTCATTTACATAAACTTTTTGTTCTTCTAATTCTTTCGGTTGTTCTATTTCCTTTTCAATATTAGAATTATCTTCTTCAATTGCTACCTCTACTTGAATTTCTTCTTCCTCTGTAGGTACTGTCATTGCTTCCTCTGTATAGAAGTTTTTCTCTTCTTCTCTGGATATAGCAACTTCTTCTACTGGTGAAAATTCCTTTTCTGTATTTTCTACAATTGTAGCCCCTACTCCTAACTCTTTTTTAACATCTACAATAGGTTCTGATATTTCTACAACTGGCTCTTCCATCTCTAGAGTCTTTTCTTCTTCTGCAATTTCCTCTTCCACCTCTAGAGTTTTTTCTTCCTCTGCAACTGCTTCTTCCACCTCTAGAGTCTTTTCTTCTTCTGCAACTTCCTCTTCCACCTCTAGAGTCTTTTCTTCCTCTGCAACTGCTTCTTCCACTTCTGGAGTCTTTTCTTCTTCTGCAACTTCCTCTTCCACCTCTAGGGTATTTTCTTCCACTGCAGCTATCTCTTCCATTTCTAGAGCCTTCTCTTCTGTTTCTTCTACAACTTCCTCTTCTACCTCTGAAGCCTTTTCTTCTTCTGCAACTGATTCTTCTACCTCTAGGGTCTGCTTATTCTTATTTTCTTTATGCCTTGCAAAAATTGACTCTACAATTGTATCTTCAGAAGCATTTATTGTAGCTATATCTCCATCTGTACTATCTTTTTTATTATGAGATAAAATTACAGGAATTTCAGCTGTCTGCTTAGATGCTCTCTCTATTGCTCTTAAACGTGCTTCATATTTTGCTTTATTTTCTGCTTTTTCTCGTTGTTCTTCTGTCAAAGGCTCATAAATTACTTTTAATTTCATAGCCTTTTCTACATACTTTCCTAAACCAAACCACAAAATAATATCATCACATAGCTTAACGCAGTCTTCTACTCTTCCTGCTTTGTGATACAATTCGGCTAATTCATATGCCCAATGCTCATCAAAATCTTCTTCTCTATAAGATTCTAGAATCAATATAAGACGTTCTAATGGAGCTTTTTTTGCCTTTGCTAGCTTATAATGTAGTATTATTCCACTTAAATCTCCAGGTGCTAATGTAATAAACTCCTTGTAGAAATTTTCTGCATCTGTATAATTTCCACATTCAATTGCTAATTCTGTTAACCGATATACAATTCTTCTACCAATTGGAGCGTATTCATATGCTTGTAACAATGTATCTATTGCCTCTTCATATCTTCCATTAGATTCATATATTTCAGAAACCATAGTAAGCATTTTTACATCTTTTACTCTATCCCAATCAATAGAATCACAAATCTTAATAGCAGTTACTAAATCTTTTTTAGCAACTAACTTTTTTATATGCTCTGCTTTTAACTTATATTCATATTTATCCATATTTTATACTATGCGTAACTTATTCATTTTTATAGTATGTCCCTTATAATAGACCATTTATACTATATGTTAGAATATTGCCCTAGAAAATTTTAGAAAGAATGGGCTTTGCATTTTTCCTTTCATTTGTATTTTCTTAACTGTTTCATATATGTTATAGTTCAATTCTACCTTGTAACGCACGTAATAAAGTTACTTCATCAATATACTCCAAATCTCCACCTACAGGTACTCCACTAGCAATACGACTTACTTTAATTCCAGTAGGCTTTATTAACTTGCTAATGTACATTGCTGTTGTCTCCCCTTCTAGGCTAGAATTTGTAGCTATAATGACTTCTTGCACATCCTTTTGAAGGCGCTGCATTAACTCTTTTAATTTAATATCTGCTGGTCCAATACCAAGCATTGGGGATATTGCCCCATGAAGTACATGGTATACTCCCTCGTATTTCCCTGTTTTTTCATAAGCTGCAAGATCTCTCGTTGTTTCTACTACCATAATTGTGCTGTGATCTCTTTTTTCACTTTTACAAATTGGGCACTTCTCATCATCTGTTAATGTGAAACATTCACTACAATATCTAACATTTGCTTTGGCATCTATCAAAGAAGCCGCAAGCCTGTTTACTTGGTCTTGCGGCATATTAATAATATGAAATGCCAGTCTTTGTGCCGATTTTGCTCCAATCCCTGGAAGTCTTGAAAGTTCTTCAATCAGCTTTGTTATTTGACTGCTGTAATAATCCATTAGAACGGAAATCCTCCGCCTAATCCACCAAGTCCTCCAGTTAATTTTGCCATATTGGAGTTATTAGCTTCTTCTACTTGACGTAATGCTTCATTTGTTGCAGCAACAATTAAATCTTGAAGCATTTCAATATCATCTGGATCTACTACTTCTTCCTTTAGATTAACTTCTATTACTTCTCTTTTACCAGAAACCTTTACCTCTACAGCACCACCACCAGCTGTTGCTGTAAACACTTTTTCTTCTAATTCCTTTTGTTGCTCTTCCATTTGCTTTTGCATTTTTTGTGCCTGCTTCATTAAATTATTCATATTGCCAGGCATTCCTCCTGGAAATCCACCTCTTCTTGCCATTTTAAAAATCCTCCTAGTTTTATTCTGTTTCCATTCCTATTTCCATCTCTACACCTTTAATACGATTTCCTGAGATAATCTTAGGTGTTGCTTTACCTTCTTCATAAAGCTTTACTGTCAGATGAAATGATTTTTTATATTTATGTTCCAACGACTGATTTAAATCATCAATCCTTGATTGTATATTCATCAAATGATAATTCCATGAATCGGTAAATCCTACTACTAATCCACTTCCTTGCTCATATGTTAGCTTTGTTCCTTGTAAAATTCTTGCAATTAATTTTTCTTGTATCCGTATAATTTCTTGCCAATCTTTTACTAGCATCTGATAATCCTCATATTCTGCTGGTAAAAGTTCAATGACTTCTCCACTTTCTTGTTGCACTTCTTCCTTTGCAACTACTTGTAAAACATTATCAACTTCCTGTTTTCTATCACCATTAGAATGGATTACTACATCCTTGTTATTTAATACTTCTTCTAAACTTTCTATTCTTTTTACTAAGCTTTCTACATCTTTTTCCATTGCTGGTTTCATTAGCTTAATTAATGCAATCTCTATAAGAACCCTCTTTGATACTGCATATTTGATTTGACTTGATAGTTCACTAAATATACGAATATATCGAAGCAATGTATCCACATCTAACATTTTTGATTCTTCTTTTAATATTTTTAAATTGTCTGCTGATACATCAAATGCATCTTCTTCATATTCTGATGTTTGAAGAAGAAGTAAATTTCTCATGTACCATGTAAAATCTACTACAAACTGCCCCATATCACGACCTTGACTTACAATTGCATCCATAACATGAATACAGCTAGTTACATCTTTTTTTATAATATGGCGAAGCAATTTACTAAAAATCTCTGTATCAACTGCGCCTAAAACATCTAGCACATTTTCATAAGTTAATGTTTGATTATAATAAAACGAAATGCATTGTTCCAACAAACTAAGTGCATCACGCATAGACCCATCTGCAGCCTTGGCCACATAACGAATAGCGTTATCCTCTGCCTGCACTCCTTCTGCCTCTAAAAGCATTTTAATTTGACTACACAATATATCATTGGTCATACGTTTAAAATCATATCTTTGACATCTTGATAATACTGTAATTGGAATTTTATGTGCTTCTGTTGTTGCTAATATAAATATAACATAAGATGGCGGTTCTTCAAGTGTTTTTAACAATGCATTAAATGCACCTGTACTAAGCATATGGACTTCGTCGATAATATAAACTCTATATTTGCCTTGTGTTGGGGAGTATTTTACCTCATCTCTAATCTCTCTAATGTTGTCTACCCCATTATTAGAAGCAGCATCTATTTCCACTACGTTCATAGAAGCTCCTTCCATAATGGCTTTACAGGTTGGACATTCATTACATGGACTTCCATTTACTGGATGCTCGCAGTTTACTGCTCTTGCAAATATTTTTGCAATGGTTGTTTTCCCTGTACCTCTTGTTCCACAAAATAAATAAGCATGTCCCACACGCTCTCTATTTATTTGATTTGTTAGCGTCTTTACAATATGCTCTTGCCCTCTTACATCCTCAAAGCAAGTGGGACGCCACTTTCTATAAAGTGCTGTGTATGCCATCTCATTTCCTTTCTAACTAATCTCCAAAATTAATTCCTACTAATTTTGCTTCTTTTATAATAGATGAATCTGGTGAAACCATTTTTAATTTACCTGCTACATCTTTTAACGGTATTTTAACCGTTTCTCCATTTTTTACACCAACAAGATATCCATACTCTTTATTTAAAATAAGATTTGCTGCCACAGCTCCTAGCCTTGTAGATAGCACTCTATCATATGGACAAGGGCTACCGCCTCGTTGCATATGGCCTGGCACTGTTACACGAATTTCTTGTCCTGTAAGTTCTTCAATTTTCGCACCGATTTCATAAGCAATAGAAGGATATTTTACTTCTTTTTCTTTCTTTTTCTTTCTCTCTTTCTTAGTTAGGGCGGCATCTTCTTTTGAAATAGCTCCTTCTGCTACTGCAATAATAGAAAAACGTTTTCCTGCTTTTTCTCTCTTTTTAATAGCTTTTGCAACTACTTCTATATCATATGGTATTTCTGGTATTAAAATAATATCGGCTCCACCTGCAATTCCTGCATGTAGTGTTAACCACCCAACTTTATGCCCCATAATTTCTACAATAAATACACGACCATGAGAGGCTGCTGTTGTATGAATACAATCTATGGCATTAGTAGCAATGTCCATTGCACTTTGAAAACCAAATGTCATATCTGTTCCCCATAAATCATTATCAATTGTCTTTGGTAAACCAATAACATTTAATCCTTCTTCACTTAATAGGTTTGCTGTTTTTTGGCTTCCATTTCCTCCAAGTACAACTAAGCAATCCAAACCTAGCTTGTTATATGTATTTTTCATAGCTTCTACTTTATCTAATCCGTTAGCATCTGGCTCTCTCATTTTTTTAAATGGCTGTCTACTTGTTCCTAAAATGGTACCACCTTCTGTTAAGATTCCAGAAAATTCTTCTTTCTTCATAATGTGGTAGTCTTCATACATTAAGCCACGATAACCTTCATGAAAACCTATAATTTGTACGTCATCAATTATATTGTATAATGCTTTTCCAACGCCTCGCATTGTAGCATTTAGGCTTTGGCAATCTCCACCACTTGTTAATATACCAATTTTTCTCATAATACCAGCTCCTTGTATTTGTTTTCTTTCATCATACTACTAAGAAAGCCTTATGCTTCTAGCTATCATTATACAAAAAACAATCTGTCTTTGCAATGGTAAACAAAAGAAAAAAAAGCGTTAGAAGTCCTCTTCTAACGCATAATCACCTTTTTTTGTCGCACATCTTGCTTTGTATGCCATTCACAAGCGTTACCTCTACAGTTAGCTCCGCTCAGGAACCCTTACGGCACACAGAAGGTTCTACTTAGTGCTGCTTCATTCCTGACCTGACACGGTTCATAGATTCCTGTTGCGTAAGACCCAAACTTCAACGCCACTTATA
>CALWGN010000003.1 GCA_944380055.1 uncultured Lachnospiraceae bacterium | reverse complement strand
CATATAGTATTATTTTTATAAGGTAAAAACAACATAATACATATTATGTTGTTTTTCTGTTTTGAAAAATTTTATCATTAACTTTATTTATACCTAATAAGCAATAATTATGTCAATATATTTTTATAATATAAAATTTAACATTATAAAAATATAATATTATTAATATTTTTTTAATAAAAAATATTAATAATTAAAAGATAATAAAGAATTTTGTATTGAAAATCAGAAAAAAGTATCTTTTATATATTTTTTTACAACATAATATGTATTATGTTGTTTTTACCTTATAAAAATAATACTATATGTATGCTAGAATAGCATAGGTATGAAAAATGCTTATAGGAGAAAAAAATGACGTTTAATTTAACAACCGATTATGCAATTAGAATAATTTTATGTCTTGGTAAAAAGGGAAATGTATTATCAGCATCTGTACTGGCAACAGAAATGGAAATTCCAGAAAAATATTTGATGAAAGTAGTCAAAAAATTAAAAGATGGAAAACTTGTAACTAGTATTGCGGGAGTAAATGGTGGATATTGTTTGTGTAAAGATCTTAATGAAATTACCTTATTGGATGTAATGAATATTGTACAAGCAAAAAGTAAAGAGGAACAGTATGAAGAATATTCCAATAATAAAAAAATACAAGATTTTTATAAAATAAAAAATTACTATAAAAGCTGTAAAAAGCGATTAGAAAATGAATATTTAACAAAATCTTTAGCAGAGATTTTAATGTAAACAAATGCTATTCTTAATTATTAAGAATAGCATTTTTGTTTTATAGTCCAGTTGAAAAACAACTTTTAGTCTTTTAAAACAACTAATTTTTAAAGTTGAACATTTTGTAAAAACAGTTGAATGTTTCTAACCTATGGTTTTATTATAAGTGGGTATCACAGAAATAATGATAAATACTATGGAACTATGGAAACAATTGTATATAAAAGGAAAATATAGTATAGTGATAGAGAGTAATAATATAGGACAGAATAGTGTTAATAAAATAAATAATAAAGAAAGGGGATATGTTACTTAAAAGTGTAACATAGAAATACAATATGAAATATTTATTAGATACACATACTCATACAATTGCAAGTGGACATGCATATAATACGATTATGGAAATGGTAGAGGAAGCATCAAAAAAAGGGTTAAAAATTTTGGGAATTACCGACCATGCACCTACAATGCCAGGAAGTTGCCACGAATTTTATTTTCAAAATTTAAAAGCAGTAGATAGAGAATATATAGAGCAGGAATATAAGCTTGAGCTACTTCTTGGAGCTGAATTAAATATATTAGATGAAAAGGGAAGGGTGGATTTACCAAAGAGAACAATCAAAGGATTAGATGTAACAATTGCTAGCTTACACAAACCTTGCTTTTCTTCAGCAGGTTTAGAAAAAAATACAGAAGCTGTGATTGCAGCGTTAAAAAATCCGTACATTGATATTATAGGGCACCCAGATGATAGTAGAATTCCTATTATTTATGAGCCAGTAGTAAAAATAGCAAAAGAAGAGGGGAAACTTTTAGAAGTAAATAATAGTTCTTTAAATCCAAAGGGATATCGTGTTGGAGCAAAGGAAAATTATAAAATTATGCTAGAGTTATGTAAGAAATATAAGCAACCAATTGTCATTGATAGCGATGCTCATTTTAAAACAGCAATTGGAAATTTTAGCAATGTAGAAGCATTGTTTTCTGAAGTAGAATTTCCAGAAGAACTAATTATAAACACTTCAGTAGAGAGATTTAAAACTTATATACAAAAATATAAGAAAAAATAGTGGACTTTCTAACGTTAACGTGTTAAAATTAGAAAGCAAGTAACAAGTTACTCCAAAGGAGAAGATTATGAATAAGAAGATTAAAACAGAGGCTGTAGATGATTTATTTGAAGCCATTTTAACATTACGAAATCAAGAAGAGTGTTACGCATTTTTTGAAGATGTATGCACAGTAAATGAGCTATTATCCTTCGCACAACGTTATGAAGTTGCAAAAATGCTTCGTAAAGGAAAAACTTATTTAGAAATAGCTGAGAAAACAGGTGCATCTACTGCTACAATTAGTCGAGTAAATAGAAGCTTAAATTTCGGAAATGATGGATATGATTTAGCATTTGAGCGTTTAAAATCAAAAGAAAACATATAAATATTGTAGCAATAAAAAATAAAGGGAATGATTCCCTTTATTTTTTTTCTTTTGTTTCATCAATAAGTGTTTCAATCATTTGCTTTTTTAAATATACATCAAAAGATAGCATACAAATAAATGCAAAACGCTGTAATGTTTCACGTTCTTCTTCAGAAGCATCTAAAAAAGAAGATTGAGATAAGTTGAATTTTTCCTCTATATCTTTTCTTAATGAATCCATTTGAATATGCTCAAATGAAAATACTTCTTCGTAAATTTCACTTAAATTTTTTGATGTTAAAGTACCTGAAAAAGAATCATGGAGAGGTTGAAGTACAGAATGAATATCTCCAATAGATAAAAAGTTTTTGTAATAGTAAATAAAAATAAGAAAAAGTATATGGTCTTTGGAATATTTTTTCTTATTTGGTGGTGGTAGCAAATCATTCTTTGCATAGTTATTAATCATTGTTTTCGTTAATATCTTATCAGCATCTGTTCGCTTTGTATTGGATAAATATTTATCCATAAAGGTAGTGACTTGATCCATATACAAATCAATATTTGGAATAGACTCTAAAGAAATCCTACCCATGTTATTTAATTGTTTTATACAAAAATCATAGAGTTGTTTATTTGTCATATGAATACCATCCTATTTATAAATACCAATCTTAAAAAATAAATTTTCTGTTGTTACATAATATCTATATTATATAGTTTTTAAAACTATATGACAAGTGAATTTGCAAAAAAATAAGAAAATAATAATATTTTGTAAATAACACAAAAATAGTTTATTATAAATTTATATTTTGACAATAAAATGAGAATGACAAAAGTCAGAAAAAATAGTATAATATAAAACAAAAAATAGATTTTTAATATAGGAGGATATAAAGATGGGAGTTATTCAAAGATTTAAAGATATTATGTCAGCAAATATAAATGCAATGTTAGATAAAGCAGAAGATCCAGCTAAAATGATAGATCAATATTTAAGAAATTTAGAAAGTGACCTTGGTAATGTAAAAGCAGAGACAGCATCTATTATGGCAGAGGAAAAAAGATGTAAAAGAGAGTTAGATGAATGTACAGCTGAAGTGGAAAAAATGCAAAAATATGCAGAAAAAGCAGTTATGGCTGGAAATGACAACGATGCAAAGCAATTTTTACAAAGAAAGGCAACATTAGTAGAAAAGCAAGCAACTCTTATGCAAGCACATCAATTAGCAGCAGCCAATGCAGCTAAGATGAAACAAATGCATGATAAGCTAATACAAGATATTGCAAGCTTAAATGCAAGAAGAGATACTATTAAAGCAAAAGTTGCAGTTGCAAAAACACAACAGCGTATCAATGAAATAGGAACAAGTGTAAGTGGTGCAGTAGGTAATTTATCTGCTTTTGATCGTATGGAAGAAAAGGCAAATAAAATGCTAGATAAAGCCAATGCTATGGCAGAGCTAAATGCAATGCCAACAGATAATATAGAGGATTTAATGGCAAAATATGAGGGTGGAAATGATAGTACAGAAGTAGATGATGAATTAGCAGCATTAAAAGCTAAAATGGGTAAGTAGTTAGAAAGGATATTTTAAAGAATGGGACTTTTTGGTGGACAATTTGCCAATGTGGTAGAGTGGCAAGAATATAGAGATGATATTATTTTTTGGAAATGGAACAATGACGAAATAAAAAAAGGTAGTAAATTAATTATCCGTCAAGGTCAGGATGCTATTTTTTTATATAATGGTAAGGTAGAAGGAATTTTTGAAGATGAGGGAAGTTTTGATATTGAATCAGAAATTATTCCTTTTTTATCTTCTTTAAAAGGATTTAAGTTTGGTTTTAATAGTGGCATCCGAGCAGAAGTTTTATTTGTAAATACAAAAGAATTTACTGTAAAATGGGGAACAAAGCAAGCCATTAATTTACCAGCACCAGGGCTTCCAGGTGGTATGCCAATTCGTGCCTTTGGTACGTTTAATTTTAAAGTATCTGATTACTTTGTATTAATAGAAAAAATAGCTGGGATTAAAAAACAATTTACTGTGGAAGATGTAAAAGAAAGAGTTATTGCTATGGTAGACCAGCTATTAATGAAGTGGATTGCAAAAGAAGGAAAAGATATGTTTAATCTTCAGGCAAATGCTTTTGATATAGGAAAAGGTATTGCAGAAGATTTGGATATGGAATTATTAAAAATAGGTATTACTATTACAGGATTTCAAATTCAAAGCGTTTCTTATCCTGAAGAAATTAAAAAAATGCAAGAAAAGGTAGCTTCACATAGTATGATTGGGAATATGGACCAATATACAAAAGTTGCTATGGCAGATAGTATGGGAAAACAAGGAGCAGGTAGCAATATTGCTGGTGATATGGTTTCTATGCAGATGGGAATGATGATGGGACAGCAGATGGTAAATCAAATGAATCAAGGTACAACTAATATGTCACAAAATCAGCAGTCTACAAGTAGCACAGTTCCTAATTTCTGTCCAAATTGTGGAACAAAAACAAATGGGATGAATTTTTGTGGAAATTGTGGTTATAAACTAGTGCCATAACATAAAATGTTATTAGAAAATGTATTTGTCAAAACATGTATTCGACTGTATAATATTAGATACAGTCATCTGAAAAGTCAGGCAGTAAGACTGTCTGGCTTTCTTTATATTATAGGAAACTGCTGTATCAGTAGCACTAAATCTTGTTGCTAAAACGACTTTTAGTCTTTAGTAACTTTTATAGATGTCACTAATGTGAACTGTGTTTACTATAGGTGATTTGTTATTGGGAGAAAGAAAGGAATTATAATAATGAGCATATATGATAGTTTAAATGATAAGCAAAAAGAAGCTGTATTTCAAACAGAGGGACCACTTCTTATTTTAGCAGGTGCAGGTTCAGGAAAAACCCGTGTACTTACTCATCGAATTGCATATTTAATCGAAGAAAAAAATGTAAATCCGTGGAATATTATGGCTATTACATTTACGAATAAAGCAGCAGAAGAAATGAGAGAACGTGTTGATAAAATTGTTGGATTTGGTTCAGAAAGTATTTGGGTTGCTACATTTCACTCTACTTGTGTTCGCATTTTAAGAAGGCATATTGAAGCGTTAGGATATGATACTAATTTTACCATTTATGATAGTGATGACCAAAAAACATTAATAAAACAAGTACTTAAAAAACTAGATTTAGATCCAAAAATGTATAAAGAAAAAACAATGTTATCAGTAATATCAAGTTCAAAAAATGAACTTATTTCACCAGAAGAATTCGAATTAAATGCAGGAATGGATTTTCGTCAAAAACAAATTTCAAAAGTATACAAAGAATATCAAAAGCAGTTAAAGACCAATAATGCATTAGATTTTGATGATTTGTTAGTAAAAACAGTAGAATTATTGGAACAAAACCCACAAATTTTAGATTATTACCAAGAACGTTTTCGCTATATTATGGTAGATGAATATCAAGATACAAACACAGTGCAATTCCGTTTTATTAAAAAGTTGGCAGAAAAGTATCAAAATCTTTGTGTAGTAGGTGATGATGATCAGTCTATTTATAAATTTAGAGGAGCTAATATTACAAATATCTTAGGATTTGAAGAATCATTTGAAAATGCCAAAGTAATAAAGCTAGAACAAAATTATCGCTCTACCTCTAGTATTTTAGATACAGCAAATGAAGTAATTCGCCATAACAAAGGAAGAAAAGATAAAAGACTTTGGACAGAGAAAGGTGAGGGGCAACAAGTACAATTTCGCCATTTTGATAATGCCTACGATGAGGCAGAGCAAGTTATAAGAGGGATTCAAGAGGCAGTAGATAATGGGCTAAATTATAATGATTGTGCTATTCTATACCGAACCAATGCACAATCTCGTGCCTTTGAAGAAAAATGTATTGCACACAATATTCCTTATCGCCTTATTGGTGGAATAAACTTCTATCAAAGACAAGAAATTAAAGATGTTCTTGCCTATTTAAAAACCATTGACAATGGACGAGATGATATTGCAGTTCGACGTATTATCAACGTTCCAAAGAGAGGCATTGGAGCAACTACATTAGATAAAGTTCAGCAATTTGCCGATGAAAAAGAAATCAGCTTTTTTGAAGCATTGCAATATGCAGATCAAATTCCAACATTGGGACGAGCAGCTAGTAAAATTCAAAGTTTTGTAAAGCAAATTTTAGTGTATCGTAGTCAAGTAGAATATTTAGGTGTAGAAAAGTTAATTGATTCTATATTAGAAACTACAGGATATTTAGAAGAGTTAGAGCAATTAGAAGATGAAAAGGCAGCTCAAAAAATAGAAAATGTAAATGAACTTAAAAATAAGGCAACAGATTTTGAAAATAGCAAAGAAGATGCAACACTTAGCAATTTCTTAGAAGAAGTAGCGTTAGTGGCAGATATTGATTCTATGGATGCTTCTGCCAATCGAGTAGTCCTTATGACACTCCATGGTGCAAAAGGACTAGAGTTTCCAAAAGTATACTTATGCGGTATGGAGGAAGGTCTATTTCCAAGCTATATGTCTATGAATTCAGGAGATCCAAGTGATATAGAAGAAGAAAGAAGACTTTGCTATGTAGGTATTACAAGAGCAATGGACACTCTTACATTAACAGCAGCAAAAATGAGAACTGCACATGGAGAAACACAATATAATAGAGTATCTCGTTTTATTGAGGAAATTCCAGAACATTTACTTGATAGGGAAGTTAGTAGTCCAAAGCCGATATTTGCTAGAACTGATAGCTATGCAACTATGTCAAGCAAGTCATATAGTAGTGGAGCTGGAGAAAGTAGTGGATTTGGATTTTCTAATGCTATGAGCCGTTTTTCTAGTGGTGGAAATCAAAGTATAGGTAATAGCAACGTATTTGAACTTCCAAAGAAAAATAGCTATAATAGTTCAAGCTATGGTAATAGCTTTGGAAACCGATATGTAGCAACAAATAATACAGGGGTAGGAAAAAGCTTTACCGTAGAAAAGTCAGATAGCTTAGATTATAAAGTAGGTGATACCGTTCGTCACATTAAATTTGGTGTAGGTGTAGTAAAAGAAATTGAAGAAGGCAAGAAAGATTATGAAGTTACTGTTGATTTTGAAAAAGTAGGAGAAAAGAGAATGTTTGCTAGCTTTGCAAAATTAAAAAAAGTAAATAATTAATGATTCTGAATTTTTTTAAAAAAATTTTATAGTAAAAATATAAAAATAATGATATAATAAGGGATAACAGTCAATACTACTTGAGTAGTACACACTTTAAGTAGAATAATAGAAAAATGCTTATATTATTAGAAAGGATGTATAATTATGAATAAGTTTGAAGAAATTATTAGTGCATCAAAGTTAGCAGATATGCTAAAGAAAAATGAAGAAGCTGAAAAGAAGAAAAACACACTTATTTGGATTCTTGCAATCGTTGGAGCAGTTGCTGCAATCGCTGGTATTGCATATGCTGTATATCGTTTCTTTACACCAGATTACTTAGAAGATTTTGAAGATGATTTTGAAGATGATTTCGATGATGATTTCTTTGATGATGAAGAAACAGTTTCTGAGTAATTAAAATAACGATAATACGAGATTTTAGTCATAAAGCAAGGCAATTAAGCCTTGCTTTTATTTTCTTATAAGCACGATAAATACACTTTATCAGAATGACTAGGACTCTGCTTTATTTTTACTCCATTTCATGGCTAATATAAAAGCATACATAATACTTGGTATAACAACAGTGCAAAATATAGATAATTGTAATAATTGGTAAGCGAAATTACTCTCTATAAATGCTAATACAATCGTTGTGATATACAAAAGGAGTAAAAAAATAACACTTATTATAGCTATAATACGTTTTAACTTCATAGATACCTCTTTCTATATAAAATTTTTATTACGAAAATATACTCCTGTAATAAAATTTAGTTTTAGCATTAAAATACAATATGTAATCAATTTAAAAGTATATAGACTACTATGAGGGAAAAGGGAAGAATTGTCAACCTTTTCCATAGTAAATCAAATTCTTTCCATAGAAAAATTTTTTCATAGGAAATTGTTTGCATTAAAAAGCCTTTTTGTTGACGGAAAAAGAAAAGTGTTGTACAATGAGGTGCGAAACTTAAAAAGAAAGAAGATAGTTATGAATTACTTGAAAGAAATTTACTATTATATAAAGAAAATATGGGAACAACTATATAAGTATAGATGTAGAAAAAGCAGATGGGTATAACCTATCTGCTTTTCGCTTTATTACAGTAAATTGATTAAGTAAAAAAGTAAAAGAAAGGATGGAATTAAATGAAATCAGATTGGAAAACATTATTTTCAGTAAAAAACATTGGATTGATTTTGCTAGGAAATACAATATATTCGTTTGGTATTGTTGCATTTATATTATCTAGTGGATTAATTACAGGAGGAACGGCAGGGTTAGGATTAATTTTCTTCCACCAATTTGGTCTACCAATATCTACGTTTATATCCATATTTAATGTAACAGCATTTGTATTGGGAGCAATTATATTAGGGAAAAAGTTTGCATTAACAACATTAATTAGTAGTTTTTACTATCCATTTATTTTATCAATATTTGAAAAAGTAGAATTTTTACAAAGCATTACAAATGATAGAGTTCTTTGTACTATTTATGCTGGTTTATTAATTGGTATTGGAATTGGGCTTGTATTACGAGCGGGTGCATCCACTGGAGGAGTAGACATTCCAGTTCTTATTTTAAATAAAAAGTTTGGGCTTCCAGTGTCTGCTACATTATATGCTATTGATGTTTGTATTTTATTAGGACAAATGATATTTGCAGATAAAGAACAAGTATTATATGGCATTTGCCTTGTATTTATTTATACCATTGTACTTGATAAAGTATTAATGTTTGGAAAATCTCATGTACAAGTAAAGATTATTAGTAAATTTTCAGAAGAAATTAGAAATGCAGTGTTACAAAAATTAGATAGAGGAGTAACATTGCTACATGGACAAACAGGACATTTAGGACAAGAATGTGATATGGTTCTTACGGTAGTATCAAATCGAGAATTGCCACGTTTAAATGAAATGGTATTAGAAATAGATCCACATGCTTTTATGATTATTAACAAAGTAAACGAAGTAAAAGGAAAAGGATTTACATTAGGAAAAAAGCAAGGATAGTATTGTAAGATTTGGAAAAATATGACATAATAGATAGCAATATAATATGAAAAAAAGGAGATGAATTATATGATATATATTGGACATAATCAAGCAGCAAATGCTTTTGTCTCATTTATTACAAAAAATGAAGAAGCAGGTTGGAAGAAAGGCGAATATTTATCTAGCCGTTACATGATAATGGAAGATAAGGTTGAGCTTGTTGTTGGACTTGGAGAAGAAGCCATTGAACGAAAAAAAGTTGCTAATGTTTGCGCAAAAGCAATGAAAGAAGTAAAAGCATTAGAATACACAAAAATAAGTGTAGATGTAAGTAATTTAATTTCTTATTTTGGAGATGCTATACTTTATAATATTGTAGAAGGACTTCGTTTAGGAATCAGTGATTTACAACATTACAAAAGCGAGCAAAAAGAAACAGAATATAGTATTTATTTGACTGGACTTAAAGAAACAGAAGAAGTAAAAGAAATGGTTAAGAAAGCAGAAGTAATTGCAGAAAGTGTATTATTAGCTAGAAAGCTTGTAAATGCACCAGCAAATATGCTAACACCTGTTATTTTAGCAGAACAGTTAAGCGAGATGGCAAAAGAATGTGGTATTGAAGTAGAGGTACTTGATGAAGTAGCTATGAAAGAACTTAACATGAATGCACTTCTTAGTGTAGGTATGTCTAGTGGAAATATGCCAAGATTAATTGTACTTCGCTATATGGGAGATAAAGATAGTAAGGAAATTACAGGTTACATAGGAAAAGGTGTAACTATGGACACTGGTGGATATTGCCTAAAGCCAGCAAAGTCTATGATTGGTATGAAAGGTGATATGGCAGGTGCAGCCACAGTTGCAGCTACAATTTTTGCATTAGCAAAGAATAAAGAAAAAACAAATGTAATTGCGGTAATTCCAGCTTGTGAAAATAGAATTTCAAGAGATAGCTTTGTTCCAGGCGATATTATTACTAGTATGGCAGGAAAGACAATTGAAATTGGAAATACAGATGCAGAAGGAAGACTTTTATTAATAGATGCTATTACTTATGCAATTGAAAAAGAAGGAGTAACAAAAGTTCTTGACATTGCAACATTAACAGGTGCTGTTGTGGCATCCTTTGGTTCTGTTATGGCAGGAGTTGTATCAAATAATGATGAGTTTTATGGACAATTAGAAAGAGCAGCAAAAGTTACTTGTGAAAACTACTGGAGACTTCCAATTTTAGATGAATATAAGAAAATGTTAAATAGTAAGTTAGCTGATATTAGCAACATGAGCAATGGTGGATGTGGTACAATTACAGCAGGTATTTTTATTGGTGAGTTTGCCAATAATCTTCCATGGATTCATGTAGATATAGCAGGAACTGCTTGGGTAGACAGTCCATGTTATGAATTCCAAACAAATTATGGAACTGGTGCCTCTGTAACAACTCTATATCATATGCAAACAGTAAAATAATAAGTATAAAAACCTATTGCATAAAAGAAACGATTTTCTGATAGAATAATTTTCATATGCAATAGGTTTTTCTCATTAAATTTATACATTATTTATAAAAATTGGAGAAAAATTCACACTTGAATACTTGATTTATATAGGAAGTAAAACTATAATAATAAAAAAGCATCTCTAAAGTGAGAATGTACATTGATACAGTATAAATGTTACAATGAGAGAGCTTTATAACTAGTATTCATAAGTATTCATCGTAATTTTATAACTTAATTATAAGAGAGTCATAAAATTTTAAGCCTCTAAAATTAAAACGAAAAATTACTTATTAGAATAGAATGGAGGATATCATGGATAATCAAAACAATGAAAATAATAAAAATCCTAAAAATAAGCAGACGATTATTTTACTTGTAGTTGTTGGGCTTATTACAATTATAGGAATGACATTATTAAATGATTTTATAGCAAGTAAAACAACGATTAAAGTTACTTACGACCAGTTTGTAGATATGGTAACAGCAGGAAAGGTAAAGGAAGTAGAAATTGGTAGCAATATTCGATTCAAAACAAAAGAAAATACCTTTTTAACTTACTATACACCATACATTGATGATGACCAAAGATTACCAATGTTAGAAGAAGCAGGTGTAACCTATGCAGGAGAAGAGAGGGAAACAAGCTCTTCTATTATTGATTTTATTGTGATATATGTACTTCCACTACTACTAGTATGGTTTGTTATGGGATTCTTCATTAAGAAGATGACTGGCGGTGGTGGTGTTATGGGAGTTGGAAAAAGTAATGCTAAGGTATATGTTCAAAAGGAAACAGGTGTTACTTTTAAAGACGTAGCAGGACAGGATGAAGCAAAGGAATCTTTAGTAGAAATTGTAGACTTTCTTCATAATCCTCAAAAGTATTCTCAAATTGGAGCTAAGCTACCAAAGGGAGCTCTTTTAGTTGGACCTCCAGGAACAGGTAAAACATTAATTGCTAAAGCAGTAGCAGGGGAAGCAAAAGTTCCATTTTTCTCCTTATCTGGTTCTGACTTTGTAGAAATGTTTGTTGGTGTAGGTGCATCTCGTGTTCGTGATTTATTTAAGCAAGCTCAAGAAAATGCCCCATGTATTATTTTTATCGATGAAATTGATGCCATTGGTAAAAGTCGTGATAGCCGTGTAGGTGGTGGTAACGATGAAAGAGAGCAAACATTAAATCAATTATTATCTGAAATGGATGGTTTTGATACATCAAAAGGATTATTAGTATTAGCTGCAACCAATCGCCCAGAAATTTTGGATAAAGCACTTCTTCGTCCAGGGCGTTTTGATAGACGTATTATTGTAGATAAGCCTGATTTAAAGGGAAGAGTTAACATTTTAAAAGTACATGCAAAAGATGTTATGATGGACGATAGTGTAGATTTTGAAGCTATTGCATTAGCTACAAGTGGTGCAGTAGGTGCTGATTTAGCAAATATGATTAATGAGGCAGCTATTAATGCAGTAAAGCAGGGAAGAAAGTATGTAACTCAATCTGATTTACTAGAGGCAGTTGAAGTTGTTCTTGTAGGAAAAGAAAAGAAAGATAGAATTATGAGTGCAGAGGAACGAAGAATTGTATCTTATCATGAAGTAGGTCATGCATTAATTAGTGCATTACAAAAAGATTCAGAGCCTGTACAAAAAATTACTATTGTGCCTAGAACAATGGGAGCATTAGGATATGTAATGCATACACCAGAAGAAGAAAAATTCTTAAATACAGAAAGTGAAATACGTTCTATGATTGTTATGGCATTAGGTGGTCGTGCAGCAGAAGAAATTGTATTTGGAAATGTAACAACAGGTGCAGCTAATGATATTGAAAAGGCAACTCACTATGCAAGGACTATGATTACTATGTATGGTATGTCAAAGAAGTTTGGTTTAATTGCATTAGAATCCGTAGAAGATCAATACTTAGAAGGTAGACGAGTATTAAATTGTGGTGAAGAGACTGCTTCTGAAATTGATAGAGAAGTAATGAGAATGTTAAAAGAAGCATATGAAGAAGCAAAATCATTACTTAGTGCAAACCGTCCAATTATGGATAAAATCGCTAGTTTCTTAATTGAAAAGGAAACAATTACAGGAAAAGAATTTATGGAAATTTTCCATCAATGTAAAAAAGAGATGGAAGAAGGAACATCTACTAGTGAAGAAATAGAAAACCAAGAAGTTTTCAAAGAGGAAGAAGTAGAACCTAGTAATCAAATAGTAGAAGTAGAGGAAGAAACTAACCCATCTATAACAGAAGAAAATAAAGAAGAACAATAATTTATTTTCTATAATAAATTGAATTTTGTTACAAAAAATATTACAATAAGTATAAAGATATGATATCCCTTGCAATAAATGAAATGAAACATTTGTTGCAAGGGATTGCTATATATAGTAAATATGTAATAGGAGTTAAACATGTTTCATATAGAAGAAGAATTAAAAAAATTACCTCATAAGCCCGGGGTATATATTATGCATGATGCAACAGATGAGATTATATACGTAGGTAAGGCTATTAGTTTACGAAATCGTGTTAGACAATATTTTCAAAGCAGTCGTAATAAAACGGCAAAAATTGAAAAAATGGTATCAAAAATAGCACGATTTGAATATATTGTAACAGACTCTGAATTAGAAGCATTGGTATTAGAATGTAATCTAATTAAAGAGCATCGTCCTCGTTACAATACAATGTTAAAGGATGATAAGGGATATCCATACATACGAATTACCGTTGATGAGGATTTTCCAAGAATTATGATGGCTAGAACGATGAAAAAGGATAAATCTAGATATTTCGGTCCTTATACTAGTATGGCAGCAGTAAAAGATACGATAGACTTAGTACAGAAATTATTTTTGCTTCGTACTTGTAATCGTGTACTACCACGAGATATTGGAAAAGAACGTCCTTGCTTAAATTACCATATTAAACAATGCACAGCACCTTGTCAGGGATATATTTCAAAGGAAGAATATGGAGTTTCCATTCATCAAATTATTGACTTATTAAATGGAAAATGTGAAGAAATTATCCAGTCTCTACAAGAGAAAATGGAGGAAGCGTCTGAGCAGTTGGAATTTGAAGAGGCAATTAAATATCGAGAGCTTATTCGAAGTGTAACACATATTTCAGAGAAGCAAAAAATGACTGATGGCTCTATGGAGGATAGAGATATTATTGCTTGTTCAGTAGATGGACAAGATGCAGTTGTGCAAGTATTTTTTGTAAGAGAAGGAAAACTAATTGGAAGAGACCATTTCCATCTAAATGTAGCAGTTGGAGATTCTACAAAGACAATTATGACAAGTTTTGTAAAACAATTTTATGCAGGAACTCCATTTGTACCAAGAGAACTTTTTTTACAAACTCCTATTGAAGAAGAGGAAGTAATTGCAAAGTGGTTATCGGAAAAAAGAGGAAAGAAAGTAATGATACGAGTTCCTAAAAAGGGAGAAAAAGAGCGTCTAGTAGAATTGGCAAAGAAAAATGCTGATATGGTACTAGAGCAGGATAAAGAGAGAATAAAGCGAGAAGAAAGAAAGACTATTGGTGCATTAAAACAAATAGGAAGTTGGATTGGGTTAGAACATTTAATAAGAATTGAAGCATTCGATATTTCAAATATTAGTGGATTTGAGTCTGTTGGATCTATGATTGTTTATGAAAATGGTAGACCAAAGAGAAATGATTATAGAAAATTTAAAATTAAATGGGTAAAAGGTGCCAATGACTATGCTTCTATGGAAGAAGTATTAACAAGAAGATTTCTTCATGGCTTAGAAGAACGACAAAAGAAAGAGGAAATAGGGGAAGATACAAGGTTAGGTAGTTTTACTGTATTTCCAGATTTAATTATGATGGATGGAGGTCGTGGACAAGTAAATATTGCTGTTAGTGTATTAGAAAAACTAGGACTTAATATTCCAGTTTGTGGTATGGTAAAGGATGATCACCATAGGACAAGAGGATTGTATTTTAATAATGTGGAAATTCCAATTGACAGACATTCCGAGGGATTTCATTTAATTACAAGAATCCAAGATGAAGCACATCGATTTGCTATCGAATACCATAGGAGTTTAAGAAATAAAGGTAGTGTTCACTCTATTTTAGATGATATTCCAGGAATCGGTCCAACGAGAAGAAAAGCTTTAATGCGTCATTTTGAAAGCTTAGAACAAATAAAAGATGCCTCCATAGAGGAACTAAAAGGTATAGAGGGAATGAACGAAAAGGCAGCAAAATCAGTGGTTGACTTTTTTCATTCAGAGAATTCAGATATCAAAATGTAAATACTAATCTTTACAGAAACATAATATCTTGATAGAATACAGATATAATAACATTAGATAATAAGCAAAGGAGATAATGGTATGGGGTCAGTAGTATCAGTAACTGCATTAATTAAAAAAATGAATCTTGAAAACTTAACACCAGAACTTAACACAGATAAAATTAAAATTTTACATCCAGATATTAATCGTCCAGCATTACAGTTAGCAGGATTCTTTGACCACTTTGATAATGAGCGTGTACAAATTGTAGGATTTGTAGAATATGCTTATATTTCAGAAATGCCAGCAGAAGAGCAAATTCTTCGTTTTGAAAAATTAATGAGCTATAAAGTTCCTTGTTTGGTATATAGCAGAGGTCATAAACCAATTGATGAGATACTACGTTTAGGAGTAAAGTACGGAGTACCAGTTTTAGTTTCTTCGAAAACAACTTCTGACTTAATGGCAGAAGTAATTCGCTGGCTAAATGTAGAATTAGCGCCTACAATTTCTATTCATGGAGTATTAGTTGACGTATATGGTGAAGGTGTTTTAATTATGGGAGAAAGCGGAATTGGAAAAAGTGAGGCTGCTTTGGAGCTAATTAAAAGAGGACACCGTTTAGTATCTGATGACGTAGTAGAAATTAGAAAAGTAAGCGATGATACACTAGTAGGAAGTGCACCGGGAATTACAAGACATTTTATTGAACTTAGAGGAATAGGTATTATAGATGTTAAAACACTATTCGGGGTAGAGAGTGTAAAAAACACACAAGCGATTGATATGGTAATTAAACTAGAAGACTGGAATAAAGATAAAGAATATGACAGATTAGGATTAGAAGAAGAGTATACGGAGTTTTTAGGAAACAAGGTAGTATGTCATCAAATTCCAATTCGTCCAGGACGTAATTTGGCAATTATTGTTGAAAGTGCCGCTGTTAATTACCGTCAAAAGAAAATGGGATATAATGCAGCAAGAGAATTATACAATCGTGTTCAACAAAATTTAGCAAAAAGAATGGAAGACGAATAATAATGAATTTAAAAAAAGAGTTACAACAAATACTAACAGTAGATAATATAAAAATAAATGAGCCAATGAAGAATTACACTACGTTCCGTGTAGGAGGTCCGGCAGCTTATTTTGTTACTCCAGAAAATGTAGAGCAATTATCTAGTATATTACAATTATGTAGAGAAAACCAAATGGATTGGTTTGTTTTAGGAAATGGTAGTAACTTACTTGTTAGTGATAGTGGATATGATGGAGTTATTATATCTTTACAAAAGCATTTTTCACAAATTACACAATCAAATAATAGAATAACAGCCCAATCTGGAGCTATGATTCCAAAGGTGGCTAATATAGCATTAAAAAATAGTTTAACAGGTCTAGAATTTGCGGCGGGAATACCAGGTAGTGTAGGTGGTGCTCTCGTTATGAATGCAGGTGCTTATGGTGGAGAAATTAAAGATACACTAGTAGAAGCAGTGGTATTAACAGAAGATGGTAAGGTAATTACTTTAGATGCCAAGCATTTAGAATTAGGCTATCGCAGTAGCTGTATTTTACGAAAAAATTACATTGTGTTAGAGGCTGTATTTGAATTAGAAAAAGGTGATAGTGAAAAAATTAAAAGAGACATGACATATTATAATGAGCAGCGTCGTTTAAAACAGCCACTAGATAAGGGTAGCGCAGGAAGTACATTTAAGCGTCCAGAAGGATATTTTGCAGGAAAGCTTATTGAGGATGCAGGAATAAAAGGATATCAGATAGGTGGTGCGGCAGTTTCTGATAAGCATGCAGGCTTTGTTGTAAATTTAGGAAATGCAACAGCAGAAGATATTATGAATGTATGTAATTATGCGAGAGATATTGTAAAGGAAAAATTTGGTGTTTCTCTTGAAATGGAAGTAAAAAAATTAGGTAATTTTACAAAATAGAATTAAGTATCAAAAGGATAAAGGTAATGGAATTTATAATTGTGACAGGTATGTCTGGAGCAGGTAAATCGACCGCATTAAATGTACTAGAGGATAAAGGGTACTTTTGTGTAGATAATCTACCAGTTCCCTTAATTGGAAAATTTATAGAAATAGCTAGTTCAAAAGTAGGAAATATTCAAAAGGTGGCATTAGGGATTGATGTTAGAAGTTACTTAAATATTAATCAGTTAGAAGAAGCATTAGAAAAAATGAAAAAAGATAATATTTCATATAAAATTTTATTTTTAGATGCTTCTGATGAATGTTTAATCAAACGGTATAAAGAAACACGAAGAAGCCATCCCCTCTCTCATGGCGATAGAATAGAGAATAGTATTACATTAGAGCGAAAAAAGCTTCGTTTTTTTAGAAGTCAGGCTAGCTATATTATTGATACTACTCAGCTATTGGCAAAAGAGTTAAAATATAAAGTTGAAAAAATTTTTATAAATGGGGAAAAGTATAATAATTTATACATTACAATATTATCATTTGGATTCAAATATGGGATTCCAAATGACTCTGATTTACTGTTTGATGTACGTTTTCTTCCAAATCCATATTATATAGAAGGGTTACGTCCATTAACAGGAAATGACAAAGAAGTACAATCCTTTGTTATGGATTCCAATATTAGTCATGAGTTTTTGAATAAATTAATAGATATGATCAAATTTCTAATTCCAAATTATATTACGGAGGGAAAAAATCAACTAGTAATCAGCATTGGTTGTACAGGAGGAAAACATCGTTCCGTTACAATAGCCAATGAGTTATATGAACAATTATTAGGTGGTGAATACGGACTCAAAATAGAGCATAGAGACATTGAGAAGGATTCACGGCAGAAAGGAATATAAGCTATGTCGTTTTCCAGTGAAGTAAAAGAAGAGTTGTCAAGGCAATTTTCAAAAGCAAGACATTGTGAAATTGCAGAATTGGCGGCAATTATTAGCTTTTGTGGTCAGGTACACAAGTCAAAATTTGGCGGATATCATGTAATTATTCATACAGAAAATATTACAGTTGCTAGAAAATACTTTACATTATTAAGAAAAACATTTAATATAAAGGCAGAAGTTACCATAAAAAGAAATGCTTTCCTAAAGAAAAGTAGAACATATATTGTTACTATTAATAATAAAAATGATGGGTTACGTTTATTACAGGCTTTAAAATTAGTTGACGATCGAGGGGGCTTTTACGGAATGGAAAAAGGTGTAAATAACCTTGTAGTTCAAAGTAATTGTTGTAAACGTGCATTTTTAAGAGGGGCATTTTTAAGTGTAGGTTCAATTAGTGATCCGGAGAAATTTTACCATTTAGAGATAGCAACAACAAAAGAAGAAAAAGCAGAACAAATGAAAGATCTAATGAAACAACTTGATTTAGATGCTAAAATTGTTACAAGAAAAAAATATTTTGTTGTCTATATAAAAGAAGGAAATCAAATTGTGGATTGCCTAAATCTCATAGAGGCTCATATTAGCCTAATGAATTTTGAAAATATTAGAATTTTAAAAGATATGAGAAATTCTATTAATCGAAAAGTAAACTGTGAGACAGCGAATATACAAAAGACAGTATCAGCGGCAACGAAGCAATTAGATGATATAAAATTTATTCGAGATACTATAGGTTTTTCTAATTTGCCAGATGGATTAGAACAAATTGCACTAGCAAGATTGAAAGATCCGGAGGCAACATTAAAAGAATTAGGAGAAGCACTTGACCCACCAGTTGGAAAATCAGGTGTAAACCATCGTTTGAGAAAGCTAAAAATAATAGCAGATCAAATTAGGGAGGAACAAGGAGGAGAATTATGATTTCAAAAGTAATTAAAATTAATTTAGCGTCTGGATTAGAGGCTAGACCAGTAGCAATGCTAGTACAAGTAGCAAGTCAATGTGAAAGTAGTATTTATGTAATTAATGGCTCTAAAAAAGTTAATGCGAAAAGCATTATGGGTATGATGACACTTGGATTAAATGCAGGTGAAGAAGTAGAAGTCCAAGTAGAGGGAGCTGATGAGCAAACAGCAATTGAAAAAATGGAAGCATTCCTTAGTGCAAAGTAAAAATATAATATATTAAAAATATGTTTTAGTTAATAAAGCAGTGTGCATATAAGGTTTTAATTTCTTAAAAGGATTAGTGTGTCAAAAGATTGTCGCCAAACTTTATGGTAGCAATTTAAATAAATAAATGTTTTATATGGACGGTTATAACAGTCCATACTTATGCAAATTTCTACTATAATCTTAAAGATTATCCTTTTGGCAAGCTAATCCTATAAGGAAGAAAAAGTAAAAATATTAATATGTTAAGATTACAATTTTTTATGATAATAGGAAAGTTCTCACTTTCCTATATCATAAAAACCTTCGGGAGAATGTACAAGATGTACAAAGGAAGGCTACTAAAGTAGCTGCACATTGGTGTGCAAACCAGAGCAAGTCCCTTATGGATTGAGAGATATAGGAAGTTTAAGGCGGATTTGTTCGCTTTATTCTAATATAACATGAGAGTGTCCAAAGAAAAGAGAAAACTTTGGGCACTCTTTTAAAATTGTGGTTGCTTTTCTATTCGTTTTACTATATACTAAAGTAGTGTTTTTTTGTATATGATAGCTTTTAGGAGGATAAAAAA
>CALWGN010000002.1 GCA_944380055.1 uncultured Lachnospiraceae bacterium | reverse complement strand
CCTTTGTTATTTTCCCATCATATTTTATTTGTGCAAAATCCCTCACCCTTTTTAATAAACGATTGGCAATACGAGGAGTTCCCCTTGATCTTCTTGCCATCTCTATTGCCCCTTCACTATCTAGTTCTACCCCAAGTACTGCTGCAGAGCGAAGCAAAATAGCCTGCAACTCATCAATAGTGTAAAATTCCAGTCGACTAATTACACCAAAGCGATCTCTAAGCGGTGCAGTTAATAGCCCAACTCTTGTTGTTGCCCCTACTAGAGTAAACTTTGGCAAATCCAATCGAATAGATCTAGCTGTTGCTCCTTTTCCTATTACAATGTCAATAACATAGTCTTCCATTGCTGGATATAAAACTTCCTCTACTTGACGATTTAATCTATGAATCTCATCTACAAACAATACATCATTTTCTTGTAAATTATTTAAAATGGCAGCCATTTCTCCTGGTTTTTCAATAGCTGGCCCTGAAGTAATCTTTAAGTTTGTTCCCATTTCATTGGCAATAATTCCTGATAAAGTAGTCTTTCCAAGCCCTGGTGGTCCATAAAATAGTACATGGTCCAATGCTTCACCTCTTGCTTTTGCTGCATCGATATAGACCTTAAGATTTTCTTTTGCTTTTGATTGCCCTATATAATCTTCTAACTTCTGTGGGCGTAATGTGCCTTCTAATTTTTGATCTTCTTGTTCAATCTCTGTTGTAATAATTCTCCTATTCATACTATTCACCTAATTATTTCTTTCATTTGAGTAGTTACTATTGCTACAATACAATAATATTCTCTTTAAATATTAAAAAAGAGAAACATGTTTCAGTGCCATTTTTAGAATATCTTCCACATCCATTCCTTCTACAATAGTAACCTTTGATACTGCTTTTACAGCTTCTGTATTAGAATACCCTAATGCTGTAAGCGCTAATATAGCTTCTGACTTTCCATCATTACTATTTATGTCTGATACAGCTTCATGAGCAGTTTTTATTTCTACAGCATCTTCTAATTTAAATTTATCTTTTAATTCTAAAATAAGTTTCTTGGCCGTTTTCACTCCAATACCTGGGGCTTTGGAAATAGCCTTTACATCATCACCTAATACTGCAAAACGTAAGTCATCAGGAGTAATAACAGATAGTACTCCTAATGCTCCTTTTGGACCTATTCCACTAACAGATAATAACAACTTAAATACATTTAAATCATCTCTATTTGAAAAGCCAAATAAAGTCATTGCATCTTCTCTTACATGCATATATGTATAAATTTTCACATTGCTTCCTATGGCTGGTGCATTCATAAGCATAGTTGTAGAGCCATAAATATCATATCCTATTCCTTGGCATTCAACTACTAATCTATCTTCTAAAATCTCTGTTAACTCACCTTTTATATACGAAATCATTATTAGCTCCTTTAAACTTTTTTCTTTGAAAGACTTGACAACATCATATCATAGATTTATATTATTGACAACAGAAACCAAACAGATGTTTTATTTCTATTGGAGGATATTATGAAAATAATTACAAAACCTTTTACTTTCAATTTATCTTATGATTTATCTAAATATGGAAATCTTGAAGGAATTTTATTTTTTGATATAGAAACAACAGGATTTACTCCTTCTAACTCTACTTTATATTTAATTGGTTGCGTTTATTATAAGGAAAATTCTTGGTGGATTACTCAGTGGTTTGCTAATCGTTTATCTGATGAACCTAATATTTTAAAAGCATTTTTTAGTTTTCTTACTAATTATCATACACTTATTCATTTTAATGGAGATGGCTTTGATATTCCCTACTTAACAAAGTGTGCTCAGCAATATAGCATACTCAATACATTTTCGTTAGTAAAAAGTGTTGATATATATAAGTTAATTAAGCCTTTAAAAAAACCTTTTCAGTTAGACTCTATAAAATTAAAATCTATAGAAACTTTTTTAGGAATTAAACGTGAAGATATGTTTACTGGTGGGCAATTAATTAGTGTTTACCATGAATATGTAAAAACAAAAGACTCTCAATTGTTTGATTTACTCGTTCTACATAATGAAGATGATTTAAAAGGCATGCCTAACATTTTACCAATTCTCTCTTATGTTGATTTATTGGAAACACCTATAACATTTAATTATGCTACTTTAGAAAATAATAAAGTATGTTTTCATTTTACATCTAATATATGCATTCCTAATACATTGCATTTACAAACAAAATTAGGACATTTACAAATGATACAGAATTATATTACAATTTTTATTTCTATTATTAATAGTCCTTTAAAACACTTTTATCCTAATTATAAAGATTATTATTATTTACCATTAGAAGATACTGCTATTCATAAAAAAGTTGCTCAATTTGTAGATAAAGAACATAAGAAAAAAGCAACTGCATCTACTTGTTATACAAAATATTATGGTAATTCTTTACCTATTTATTGGGATACAACCCTTTCTTTATTAAAAAATGAATATAAAGAAAAACAGCTCTTTGTTCCTTTTGATCATACGGAACAATTTTATAAAGAATATACAAAAGATATGATATTTAAAAATTTACTATAATACTTAAGTATTATAGTAAATTTTTTATGTTGTTAGGAAGATTTTCACTTTCCTACACCATAAAAACCTCCAGGGGATGCCACAATGGGCAAAAAAGGTTGCTAAAGCAGTGGCACATAATGGGCAAAATAGAACAAGCCCTTCAAGAATTTAGGGAGTTTAAGGCGAATTTGTTCGCTTTATTCTTTGTATAAAATATCTTTATTTTCTTAGACTATATCATATAACAAAAAATGGTAGAAGCTATTTAACTTCTACCATTCTATAATGTGCCCAAAGGGATTCGAACCCCCGACCCACGGCTTAGAAGGCCGTTGCTCTATCCAGCTGAGCTATGGACACATACTTATGAAATTTTTCATAAGAAGCACGAGACGGGATTCGAACCCGCGACCCTCGCCTTGGCAAGGCGATACTCCACCACTGAGCCACTCGTGCATAATCAATATCGGGGTGACAGGATTCGAACCTGCGACCTCCTGGTCCCAAACCAGGCGCTCTAGCCAAGCTGAGCCACACCCCGTTAGGCACTAACTAAAGGTATGATACCTTCAAAACCACACACAGAAAACTTCATCCGTTCATTTTCCTACCCTTAACCTTTTGGTCAAGCCCTCGACCGATTAGTAACAGTCAGCTCCATACATTACTGCACTTC
>CALWGN010000001.1 GCA_944380055.1 uncultured Lachnospiraceae bacterium | reverse complement strand
AGATTATTGGGATATTATATATTCAGAAATTCAAAATGCACCAACGGATTTTATCTATATTATGAAATAAAATAATAAATAAATTTATAAGATATAAGAAAAATTTTATAGTACTTTATCGAATAATAAAGAAATTACTTGACTTTAAGTAAGGATAAAATGGTATACTATAAGAAACGTATATTTTGTGTAGAAGAACCACAAATAAATAAAAGCTTCAGAATGGAGGAAGTGTGATGTATTACAAACAATATGGGAACACAGGAATGAAAGTATCTGCCATTGGTTTAGGAACAATGAGATACAATGACGAGGATATTAAGGCTGGTAGATTGGAGAAGTGTGCAGAAATTCCACTATATGCTTTTGAGAAAGGAATTAATTACTGGGATACAGCCCCATTTTATTGCGATGACAAAAGTGAAATTGTAACAGGAATTGCTCTTTCTCAAGTAAAGAGAAGTGATGTATATGTTACTTCAAAAACGAATTTTAATACATTGAAAAGTCAAAAGCCAGATAGAGATATGTTTCGTAGAAGACTGGAAATGTCATTAGATCGCTTGAAGACAGATTACATAGATTTTTACCATATGTGGTGTATGTTAAATTTGGATTCATGGGAGAAACATATGGAAGCTCTTTATAGCTTTTTTGAAGAAGCAAAAGCAGATGGATTAATTAGAAATATCGTATTTTCTTCTCATATGCAAGGAAATGAAATTGAAACAGTTGTAGATAGTGGAAAATTTAAAGGAATGCTTATAGGATATAATGCCCTTAATTATCGTTTTCGTCAAAGTGGAATTGAAAAAGCTCATAAAAATGGTATGGGTGTAGTTGTTATGAACCCATTAGGTGGAGGTATGATTCCACAAAACCCAGAAGCATTTTCTTACTTAACAAAGGGAACTGATTTAACAGTGCCACAAGCAGCTCTTCGCTTTGTAGCTTCTCATAAAGAAATAACAGTTACACTAGCAGGTTGTACAACAAAAGAGCATATTGATGATGCAGTAAAAGCAGTAGAAAATTTAAAGGAAGCACCAGCGGCTGAAATTGTAAAGCAATATGAAAATGAAGGAGTTGCATTTAACAATCTTTGTACAGGATGTGCTTATTGTAAAGGTTGCCCAAAAGATATTCCAATTCCAAAGTTTATGGATGCGTACAATCAGAAAATTTTAACAGGAAATGATAGTTCAATTAAATCAAGAATAAATAACCACTGGGGAATGGATGGGAAGAAAGCAGCGGATTGCATTGCTTGTAGAAAATGTGAACGAGAGTGTACACAGCATCTTCCAATTATTGATAGATTAAAAGAAATTAGCCAGTTAATAGGATAAAAGATTTTTGCAAATATAATGAAGATATTGTAAGAGAATAAGTACCTCTTCTAGATAAGTAGATGATAAAATAATTTACTTATTTGGGAGAGGTATTTTTTACAACTGACTACATTAACAAATATAGAAATTATGATATAATAAGCACAATGAGCCAAGCGCGAAGTATTTGGCGAATGTGACAAGATCATGAACTATGTTCATGACATATTATTTTTAAAGAGAAAACTCATTATAGAAAAGTACATAATATTTTACAGCCTACATATTGAACTATAAAAGTAAATTTTTACAAGGATACTTTCGTGCAATATAAAATTTATAAAAAATAAAATGTAAAACTTAATAAAAAACTTGAAAAAATACAGAAAATTATGTAAAATATAAACATGAAAACTTTCAAAATAGGAGGTATTATTCATGAAAATATACAGAACGGATGAAATTAGAAATGTAGTATTGCTTGGACATGGCGGTAGTGGAAAAACTAGTTTGGTAGAAGCAATGGCATATGTATCAGGAGCAACAAAACGTATGGGAACAATATCAGATCATAATACAATTAGTGATTTTGATAAAGAGGAACAAAAACGTGAATTTTCCATTACTACTAGTGTAATTCCGATTGAGTGGGAAAAAGCAAAGATTAATATTTTAGATACCCCAGGCTATTTTGATTTTGTTGGTGAAGTAGAGCAGGCAGTAAGTGCTGCTGATGCGGCTGTTATTGTTGTTTCGGGAAAAGCTGGTGTTGAAGTTGGTACGGAAAAGGCATGGGAATTATGCGATAAATATAATTTGCCACGAATGATATATGTAATAGAAATGGATGTAGATGATGCAAGTTTTAGGAAAGTAGTAGAAACCTTAACAGAAAAATATGGAAAAGTAATTGCACCTCATTTTCAGCCAATTCGTGAAAATGGAAAATTAGTTGGCTATGTAAATGTAATTAAAAATGCAGGAAGACGTTATATAGGCATTGGGCAGAGAGAAGAATGTGAGATTCCTGACTACTGTCTTCAAAATTTACAAATTTTAAGAGGAGCACTATTAGAAGCAGTAGCAGAAACAAGTGAGACATTTATGGAACGATACTTTGCAGGAGAAGAATTTTCTATTGAAGAAATTCGATCTGTTATGAGAACAGAAGTAATGGAGGGGACAATTGTACCTGTTGGAATGGGATCTAATGTTTATGCACAAGGTGTAGCTAATTTATTATCTGATATTGTTCGATTTTTTCCTAGTCCAGATAGGCGACAATGTGTAGGGATGAATCGAAAAACAAATGAAATTTTTTAGGGGAATTATGATTTTTCCAAAGCGAAGAGTGCATATGTTTTTAAGACAATGGTTGATCCATTCATAGGAAAATATTCTTTCTTGAAAGTTTGTTCTGGCGTATTAAAAACAGATGATATTCTTTATAATACTTTGACAGACACAGAAGAAAAAATAGGGAAATTATATGTGATGAAAGGGAATAAGCCTTTGGAAGTAACTGAACTTCA